>JADLBB010000111.1 GCA_020848055.1 Chloroflexota bacterium
CGGCGATGCGGCGGATCGAGCGGGACAGGGCGACGGACCTCGTGAGCGACGGCTCGGTCTCGCCACTGGCTCGGCGCGTCCCAGGCAACCGGGGTTCGGGCGCGCGCGTCGTCGCCTCCGTCGTTGACGGGACCGATGCTGGCGTACGGCGCCGGCCCGCGTCAACCGACGAGGTCCGCACCGCACCTGACGGCACCTCCCCGCATTGACCCGGGCGTTGCTCCCACGCGCCGCCTCGGGATCCGGGCGTGATACGGTCGCGGTCATGTGGCCGTGGCTCCGCTCCACCCTGGGACTGCTGCTCGTCGCCGGTCTCGTGGCGTGCTCGGGGCCGGCTCCATCGCCGACCGGGCCGTCGGTGACGCCGAGCCCGATACCCAGCCCGACTCTGGAAATCACGCCCGAACCCACGCCCACACCGTCGCCGACGCCCGTGCCGACCCTGGTTCCGGACCCGGCCGTCATGGGCCTTGACGCCACCAGCTGCCCGGGTGGCGTGGTGCTTGACTGGACGCCCAGCACGCATCGCAACTTCCACCACTACACCGCGCTGCGCAGCCCGCGCGAGAAGATCGCGCCCGACTACCCACCGATCGCGCCGGCGGTGGACTGGGGCCGCACGTATGCGACCGACCGCTTCGTGACCTCGGCCGTCGATGCCAGCGTGCTGCCATCAGCGACGACCTGGCACTACCGGGTCATGGCCTACGACATCCTCAACGACGTCGTCAGTGCCTCGCCCGTGCGCAGCGCCGTCATCGGGGACGTGCTCGACCTGGGGCCGGTGGAGGCCGCGACCGTCGGTGCGGCCACCAGCCTGTCGTGGCCCGCCTTCAGCGGGCCGCGCGCGTGCATCAGCTCGTACCGCGTCCGGTATGGCATCGGGGTTCCGCCGCACACGATCCTGTCCGACCAGTCGGCAACCTCGATCAAGACCGATGCGCTCCATGCTGGCACGACGTACCAGATCCAGGTCGAGGCCGTGCGGGTCACGACGCTCGGAAGTTTCGTCAGCGCCCGCAGCGATGTCCTGGCCTACACGGTGCCCTCGGGCTGAAGTTCGGTCGTTGCACGAATGGCAGCCGCGGCCGGACGTCGACTGCTACATTGCCGATCGCTCGCCCGATGCAGGCCGAGTTCGCCCCACGTTGGAGGTCTCCTGAGATGACCGCTGCGAACCCCGCGCATCCTTCCACCGGCACCGATGACTGGGCCACGACCGCCCGCGACCTGTTCGGCGTGGCGATGGCCGTGTTCCTCGTCACGATCGCCATCGGCATCCTCAACGGCGCCGACCTGGTCACCTTCGACCGCAACGCGCTGCTGACGCACGTCCACTCTGGCACGGTCGGCTGGCTGTCGCTGACGATCGTGGCCTCGGCCTTCCTGCTCTACCGCACCGCCGACCGGCGGCTGATGCTGGCGCTCGCGGTCGTCGTGCCGCTCTACGTCCTGGCCTTCTTCACCGGCAACTTCGCGTTCCGGGCCGTCAGCGGCGTGCTCGTGCTGGCCACCATCGCCTGGCTGGTCGCGTGGGTGTGGGGCGCCTATGGCCGCGGCGAACGGAGCCTGCCGCGCCTGACCGTGGCGCTGGGGCTGACCTCGTTCGCCTACGGCGCCGTCATCGGCGTCCTGATCCAGATCGCCCTGGCGATGAACATCTCGATCGTGCCGGGCGATAACGTCGGCGCGCACGCATCGGCCATGACCTTCGGCTACATCGTGCTGACCGCCATGGGCCTCATCGAGTGGCGGCTGCGTGGCACGCGCGACCTGCCGGTGCTGGGGCTGATCCAGGTCGGGGCGCTGTTCCTCGGCGGGCTCGTCATCTCGGTGGCGCTGCTGGCCGGGGCAGAACAGACCGGCGGCGGCGTCTACCTGCTGACGCAACTCGTGGCCGTCGTGCTGTTCGTCGTGCGCATCTGGCCGACGGCGCTCCGCGTCAACTGGGGGAGTGACGCACCCGTACGCCACTTCGCGCTCGCCTCGATCTGGACCGTCGCGGCGCTGGTCCTGTTCATGTACCTCGTCTTCACCTTCATCTCCAACCCCAACCCGGAGGGCCTGCCGCTCAACGTGTTGATCGCCAGCGACCACTCGGTCTACATCGGCGTTCTGACCAACATCGTCCTCGGCCTGCTGCTGACGCTGTTCGCCATTCGCGGCGGCGTGTCGCACCTGGTGTTCTGGGGCGTCAACCTCGGATTGGTGGTGTTCATGGTGGGCCTGATCGTCGACACCGCCGACCTCAAGCGCATCGGCGCACCCGTCATGGGCGTCGCCCTGCTGGTGGCGCTGGCCCTGGTCGCCACTCGGCTGTGGTCCTCGCGCCCCGACCCGTCAGCCCTCGAGGGCTCCTGACGCGCCGGCCTTGACATCGGGAAGCCGGGTGCACACGATGCATCCGGCTTCATGAGCGACCGAGGGCCGCGTCAAGGCTGACCAGGCGAAAGGATTGGTGACGCGGTGGATGTCGCGCTGGTTGGATTCATCGGGGGCATGATTTTCGCCGGCTGGCGAAGCGGGTTCATCGATCGGGTTTTCGGGATCGGGTTCCTGGCCCTGTCGCTGGTCGTGTCGGCCTATTTCCGCTACCCGGTCGGCGCCATCGCGAGCACCTTCCTGCCCGATGTCCCGA
>JADLBB010000112.1 GCA_020848055.1 Chloroflexota bacterium
CACGTATCGGTCAACGCCGACACCGGGCGCCTGCGGATACTGGTGGCCACTGACCTCGGGCTGCTCGACTACGCGTACGCGCCGGCCGGCAATGACCCCGAGGGGCCCTGGGCGCTGCGCGGTCAGCTGTATCGCTGGGCGTCCGTGCGAGGGCTGCGACTGCAGACCGACGCTAAGATCGACGAGTCGACCGAGGTCGCCAGGTCGGTCTGGCGCCTCGTCGCCGAGGAGCCGAAGATCGAGTTGGCCGCCGGCAGCGACCAGCCGGAGCGCGAGGTGCTCGCCGTGCTCGCCCTGGCTCGCGCCTGCCTGATTGGAACCGAGTAGGGCCCGGCCGTCACTCGGGGATGACGATGGCCGACAGGTCCTCGTCGATCACCGGCCAGCGCGGGTTCATGTCGCGCGCCGTCTCGGCCAGCACGCCGGCCACCGCCAGGTCGCGATACCACTTACGGTCTGCCGGCACGATGAACCACGGGGCGACATCGGTGGAGCAGCGCGCCAGCGCATCGGTGTAGGCGGACTGGAAGTCGTCCCATTTTGAGCGTGTCTCCAGGTCACCCGACGACCATTTCCAGTTCTTCTCGGGGTTGTCCAGTCGCTTCCGGAAGCGCCTGCGCTGCTCGTCGCGGCTGATGTGCAGGTAGAACTTGACGATGCGCGTGCCGTTGGCGGCGAGATGCGCCTCGAAGTCGTTGATCTGGTCGTAGCGCTGGCGCCAGACCGACTCGGGCACCAGCTCGTTGACGCGGACCACCAGCACATCCTCATAGTGGCTGCGATTGAACACGCCGATGCGCCCGTGGCCGGGCGCGTTGGCGTGGATCCGCCACAGGTAATCGTGGCGCAGCTCCTCCTCGGTCGGCACGCCATAGCCAGTGACGCGCGTGCCCTGCGGGTTGAAGGCGCTCACCACCTTGCGAATCACACCGTCCTTGCCGCCGGCGTCCAGCGCCTGGAGCACGATGAGCAGCGACTCCCTGCTCTCGGCCCACAGCCTTTCCTGGAAGTCAGCCAGCTCGACTCGCAGTGGCTTGAGCGCCTCGTGTCCGGCGTCCTTGTCGCCATCGAAGCCGGGCGTGCCGTCCGGATCGATGGCCTCCAGGTCGGGCGTCGTGCCCGGTGTGACTCGCAGCAGGTCGGCGAAGCTCATGCATCCTTCCTCGCGTGTAGGTAGAGGGCGCCGAATGGTATGCGAAACGCCCCACCCGGCGCGCGCGGGCAGGCATCCATGAGGTCCATCGCGAACGCTTCGAGCCGTTCGCGCGACCAGCGCGATCGCGTCCGACCGATCCGAAGCCAGGTTCGAAACGCCTCGGGGCCGGCAAGTTCTATCACCGCCGCCGGATCGGAGTCCGTCTCGACATCGCCCCAGCCCGCCCGGGCGGCCCAATCGGCCATCGTCGCAGCGTCCGGGAAGTCATCGGAACGGCCGCCGACGCCATATCGCTCGTACACATGGCCGAAGACCGCCTGTGGCGTGACCGCCGCGGGGCCCGGAACCGAGAGTGACAGGCGTCCACCAGACGAGACGACGCGCCGCCATTCGCGCAGAGCCGCGACCCGGTCCGCGGCAAACAGTAGGGCATGGACCGACACGACGACGTCGAACGTCGCACCATCGAACGGCAGGCGACCGAAGTCGGCCCTGACCAGTTCCACGTCCGATGAGGATCTTCGCGCGATGTCGAGCATCCCGGGCGCGGCGTCCACGCCGACCACGCGTCGCCCGTCACCGACCGCCAATCTCGCCGCGTTGCCGGTGCCGGTGCCGGCGTCCAGCACCGCCTCGCCGGGGCGGAGGACGGCGCGCCGCACCACCTCGGCAGCCACCGGCTCGAGCGCCGGCGCCATGGTTGTCGCATAGGCGTCGGCGGTGGCCGAGAACGCAAGCGGGCTGCGTGCCTCTACGTGACTCACCCGCGGTGGCGGCCCACGAAGCGCTCGATGCGGTCCAATGCCTCGACGATGTGCTCGTAGGCGGTCGCGTAGCAGACCCTGGCATGACCGGCGCCGGAGGGACCGAAGGCAGTGCCCGGCACCACGCCAACGTGCTCCTCGGTCAGCAGGTTAGACGCAAATGTCGTCTCGTCCATGCCCGTGACGTCCGAGACGTTGGGGAAGCAGTAGAACGCGCCCCTGGGCTCGAAGCAGGTCAGGCCCAACGCGTTGAGGCGGTCGGTCATGTACCGGCGCCGGCGGTCGTACTCGGCGTGCATCGCGGCCACTGCGGGCTCGCCGTTGCGCAGCGCCTCGATGGCGGCGAACTGGGAGGAAGTCGGAGCGCACATGATCCCGTACTGGTGAACCTTGGCGATGCCCTCCATCAGCGGCGCAGGGGCGGCGACGTAACCGATGCGCCAACCGGTCATGGCGTAGCTCTTGGAGAAGCCGCCCAGCAGCACGGTGCGCTCGCGCATGCCCGGCAGGGAACTGAACGCGGTGTGGACGTGGTCCCCGTACACGAGCCGGTCGTATATCTCGTCCGAGTAGACGAGCAGGTCGCGTTCGTCGGCGACGCGGGCGATCGCCTCCAGCTCGGAGCGGTCCAGCACCGCGCCGGTCGGGTTGTTCGGGTAGCCCAGGAACAGGCCCTTCGTGCGGGGCGTGATGGCCGCGGACACCATGCCGGCCGTCAGCCGGAAGTCGGTCGCATCGGTGGTGGCAACGGCGACCGGCGTGCCGCCGGCGAATGCGATGCACGGCGCGTAGGAGACGAAGCAGGGCTCGTGGTAGATGATCTCGTCGCCGGGGTCGATGGTCGCCCGCAGCGACGCGTCGACGCCCTCCGAGGCCCCCACGGTCACGATGATCTCGGCGCGGGGGTCATACGTGACCCCGTACCGGTCATGCAGGTTGGCCGCGATCAGCTCGCGCAGCTCGATCATGCCGCCGTTGGCGGTGTAGTGCGTCTCGCCAGCCTCCAGGCTGGCGATCGCGGCCAGCGTGATGTGCTCCGGCGTGGTGAAGTCCGGCTCGCCGATGGTCAGGCTGATGACCTCGGGCATCTCGGCGAGCATGTCGAAGAACCTGCGAATGCCCGATGGCGGCATCGAGCGCACGGTGGAGTTGAGGAAGTCCGCGCCTGCGCGGCGCGTTGCGGCTGAATCGGTCATTCGTCGGGCCAGTCTAGCGTGCTCGCATTACCCAGCCGCGGGCAGGAAGATGAGGGCCGGGGCCGTGCCCGGCCCCATCCGAACGTAGGTCGCGCGGCCGCCGGACACCGGGTTGCGGGTCACGGTGCGTCCAAAGCGGGTCGTTCCGTCAAGCGCCATGGCGATCGGGCCCTCACCGTGACGGGCCAGGCACGCCGCGGTGAAGCCGTCGCCGTCTGGGTCGAGCGGCTCTGCGAGCACCAGGTCGCTGCGGCCGAGGTCCATGCGCCGGCATCGGGCCTCGAGGACCTCGTCGTCGCCGGCGTCGGTCCAGGCGGCACCCAGCGCGGGCGCGAGATCCGCCTCGGCGCGCTGCGTGTCGGCCGTCGCCAGCACGATGGCGCGGGGCGCCTCGGTCCAGTCATCGACCGCGCGCGGAAAGAGTCCGAACCGCGGATCGGCCGGTCCGGGCACGTCGAGCATGTGAACCGGTGCGCCTCGGACGCCCCACCACAGCACCCGCGCCTCGTCGCCGGGCTCGGCGTACAACCATTGTGGAAACAGTTGCGAGCCGCCCTCGCGCAGGATGCGGTTGAGCGTCGCCTGATCGGGCACGGCGATCCTGACGTGGCTG
>JADLBB010000113.1 GCA_020848055.1 Chloroflexota bacterium
AGGAAGCGCTCCGACAGTTGAGCCTCGAGCGGGCGGCCATCCACCCGTTCGGCCACCATGCCGAGCAGGAAGAAGTTCGTGTTCGCGTAGGACCAGCCGGCCCCGGGTGCGTTCGATGGGTTGCCGAGCGTGGCGAGCACCTCGTCGCGCGTCCACGCGCGGTCCGGGCTCGACTCGATCCCGCCTACCGTCGCCTTGTTGAACAGGTCCGCCACGCCGCTGCGATGGTCGAGCAGCTGCTCGACGGTGATGTCGGGGCTCACCGCCCGGTGCGGCGGCAACAGTTCGCCCAGGGTCGAGTCGAGCGAAAGGCGCCCCTCCTCGACCAACGACAGGATGTCGGCAGCCACGAAGGTCTTGCTCACGCTGCCGATGACCATGGGTCGGCTGGCGCTGAGCATGTTGCCCGCCAGTTCGTGGCCGGCGGCGCCGGCCCAGCTGATCAGGCCGTCGTGCACCACCGCGAACTCCACGCCGGACGCCCCGCTGGTCAGCAGGGCCGCCTCCAACGCCGGGGGGTAGAGTGGTGCGTCGATCGATCCGGCGGGCGGTCCGCCGGTGAGCACCTGCTCGGCGACGACGGACGGACGCGGGTCTGGCCCGCGATCGACCCGGGCCGGTGCGACCGTCAGGTCCGGCGCAAGCAGCACCGACAGGGACAGCAGCACGGCGAAGAGGGGAGCGCGAGGCACGGACCGGAGGCTGCGAATCGATCGAGCCTCCCGTACCGGAAACGCCTTGGCCTGGTTCATCGCGCGACGGATGCTCCATCTTCCCCGATTCGAACCGATGAGCGCCGGCCGATTCTGCACCGCCCCGCGCTTGATGGACCGCACCATTTTGGTTAACATTGCTAACTACATGACGCTCATCCCCCTGCCACGCCGGATCGCCGGCGCGGTCGCCATATTCGGTCGCTCGCAGCGCCGCCCCGCCGGGGCGGCGTCGGTCGATGGCGGCAGGCGCAACGCGAGCCTGGGCCAGGGCTTCGCCGCCATGCGCCATCCCAACTACCGACGCTACTGGTGGGGACAGATCGGCAGCCTGGTCGGGACGTGGATGCAGTCGGTGGCCCTGCCGTGGCTCGTCCTGCAGTTGGGCGGCTCGCCGCTGCAGCTCGGACTGGTCATGGCCTTCCTGTTCGGCCCATCGATGTTCCTCGCTCCGCTCGGTGGCGTGCTGGCCGACAGGGTGGACAAGCGTCGCGCCCTGATCATCGTCAACGCGGTGGCCATGGTCCAGGCATCGACCATGTTCGTGCTGGCCGCGACCGGCGTCGTCGAGATCTGGCACGTCTTCCTGCTGGCCGCGGTGGCCGGCACGGCCAGCGCGGTCGAGATGCCGGTGCGGCAGGCGTTCGTCGCCGAGCTAGTGCCTCGCGAGGACCTGGTCAACGCCATTGCGCTCAGCTCGACATCGTTCAACCTGTCGCGCGTCGTCGGACCGGCCATCGCCGGCGTGACGATCGCGGTGTTCGGGGTGTGGAGCAACTTCGGCATCAATGCGGTCAGCTACCTGTCGGTGCTGGTCGGACTGTATCGGATCGACTCGGCCGGGCTGTATCGCGAGCGTGGCCCTCGTCTGCACGCATCGGTGATCGACAGCCTGCGCGAGGGATTGCGCTATGCGCGCGCCACGCCGACCGTCCTGTGGCCGCTGGTGCTGCTGGGCGGGACTTCCGCGCTGGCCATGAACTTCCAGACCCTGTTGCCGCTGTTCACCCGCGACGCGCTGGGCATGGACGCCGGTGGTTACGGGGCGATCTACGCGGCCATGGGTTTCGGGTCGCTGATCGGCTCGCTGGCGCTGGCCTACCTGGCCAACCAGAGGCCGATCATGGGCATGATCGTGGGTGGTGGCGCCGCCTTCCTGGCGCTCGCCTTCGCGCTCGGTCTCGTGCGCTCGCCATTCGCCGCCTTCCCGATCGTGATCGGCATCGGCCTGGCGTCGATGCTGATGGTCAACACCATCAATATCACGATCCAGAACAGCGTCCCGGACCACCTGCGCGGCCGGGTCATGTCCCTGTACGTCACCGTCTTCGCCGGCTCGACCCCGATCGGAGGCCTGTTCGCCGGCGGAGTGGCCCAGGCCTTCGGTGCCCCGTTCGCCTTCAGCCTCGGGGCTGCGCTGGCATCGGCGGTGCTGGTGGTCGTCGGCTGGCGCCTGCGGTCCGTTCGAATGCCCGATCTCGAGCGGGTCGAGACGCCACTCTCCCGGGACGGACGCCTGCGGGTGGCCTGACGCGCGGCCTTGCGCGTTGTTAGCATGAGCAACTATTCCCGCAGCAGGCGATCCACGATGTGAGCGACCACCCTGCAACTCCGTCCATCAGGCTGCCCGCCGGCCTGCGTCGGGGCTTCGAATCGCTGGGTGTCCGAAATTACCGGCTCTACTGGAGTGGACAGCTCGTCAGCCTGGTCGGCACCTGGATGCAGCAGGTCAGCCTGCCGTGGCTGGTGCTGGCGCTGGGAGGATCGCCAATCCAGCTCGGCATCGTATCGGCGCTCGAGTTCTTGCCGGCCACGCTGTTGGCCCCGTTCGGCGGCGTCTTCGCCGATCGGATCGACAAGAGGCACGCGCTCATCGGCACGGGGATCGCGTCGGCGCTCCAGGCGCTGGTCCTGTTCGTCTTGACCATGACCGGGGCGATCGAGATCTGGATGGTGATGGCCCTCGGCCTCTGGCGCGGCCTGGTCAACGCGATCGAGATGCCGACGCGCCAGGCGCTGGCAGCCGACCTGGTTCCGCGCAACCTGCTGGCCAACGCCATCGCGCTCAACTCCATGGTCTTCAACTCGGCGCGCGTCATCGGTCCGGCGCTGGCGGGCGTCATCATCGCGGCGGGCACCGCGGCAACGGGGTCCGATACGGCAGGTATCGCGCTCAACTTCGGGATCAACGCGGTCACCTTCTCCGGCGTCCTGGCGGCCCTGCTGATGATGAACCCACGTGAGATCAGGCGCGCGCCGCGGCCCGAACATCATCCTCGCGTGCTCGAGAGCATGCGCGAGGGGTTCGACTACGCGGTGCGCACGCCGCTGGTGCGGTGGTGCCTCGTGCTACTCGGTGGGATCGCATCGTTCGGAATGAACTTCCAGATCCTGCTTCCGCTGTTCGCCAACGACGTGCTGGGTCTTGGTGCGGCCGGCTACGGCAGCCTGTACGCGGTCATGGGCATCGGTTCCTTCTCCGGCTCGCTGGCGTTGGCCGTCATGAGCCGGCGGCGAGCCATCCCGTTGATGCTGGTCGGTGGCGCCGCGTTCTCTTTGCTGCTGGTCGGAATCGGCCTGAGCCGCGACGTCTACGTCGTCGGGGCACTCGTGATGGCGACCGGCTTCGCCAGCATGCTGATGATCAACACCATCAATACCACCGTCCAGGCCAACGTGGACGACGCACTGCGTGGGCGGGTGATGAGCTTCTACGTCACGGTCTTTGCCGGATCGGCCCCGATCGGTGGGCTATTCGCGGGTGCCGTGGCCGAGAGCGTTGGATCGCCCGACGCCTTCCTGGCGGGGGCGGTGCTGTCGCTCGGCACGGTGGGCCTGGTCGCGCTGGGCCTTCGTCGGGCCGCCGCCCGTGGCCCGCTGGGGGTGACTCTGCTCGACTCTCCCGGACCGCAGGACGTCTCGATCCCGGCCTCGTCGGGCGGCGCCTCAGCGCCGCGCTGAGCCGTGTTGAGGCGGGAGCAGGACCCGAAGCGCCTCGAGCGCCCTGGCCAACGACCGGCGCTGCGTCGCTGGCAGCGGAGCCAGCAGCTCGTGGGCGGCCTCGAGCAGGTCGCGACGCATGGCCCGCACCCGCCGCCTGCCCTTGGGCGTGAGCGCCAGCAGTACGGCGCGCCCGTCCGAGGGGTCCGCCTGCCGTACGATCAGGCCCGCGTCCGCCAGCGTGGCGGCCAACCGCGTGACCACCGGGGCCGTCACCAGCAGCAGGCGCGCGATGTCGGCCTGTGGCTGAGCGCCCGTCGTGTCGATGATGCGCAGCACGTTGTACTGCTGATAGGTGAGCTCGCTCCACGTGCGGCGTCGACGGGCGTG
>JADLBB010000114.1 GCA_020848055.1 Chloroflexota bacterium
ACGTGCGCATCGAGCGCGGCGAGGCGTGGCTCATCGGTGCCCACATCGCCGAGTACGCCCAGGGCAACCGCTACAACCACGTGCCGAACCGGACGCGCAAACTGCTGCTGCATCGCGACCAGATCAGCGAGCTGCTCGGGTTGCAGTCGGCCAAGGGGCTGACGATCGTGCCGCTCAAGCTGTACCTGCGCGGCGGCGTGGCGAAGCTCGAGATCGGCATCGCGCGCGGCAAGAAGGCCCACGACAAGCGGCGATCGATCGCCGAGCGCGACATGCGCCGCGAGTTGGAGCGTGAATCCAAGGTGAGCGGGCGCATCAGGCTGTAGGGCCTCGCACCAGGCGGGCCCCCCGGGTTCCTGTCATCTGCTGGTCCAGGTACGCATCGCGCCTCGACAGCCGGCTTGGTGAGGCCTCCTGCGGCGCTCAGCCTGCAGCAAGCGCCTCACGGCCCCGGCGATACGCATAACGCGCGGGTCACATGAATCTGCCGGTAACCGAGCCGGGTGACCGTCGCCAAGGCCGATAGAACGGGCGTTCGGATCGGCTCAAGCCATCTGGTACAATGGGTCGGTATCGGTTCGTGGGGATGTCAGGTTTCGACAGGGCCCGTGAGCTGGGAATCGCAGGCCGAGGCGCCCGCAGGCCTCGTTAATCAGCGGGCAATTGCTAGTAACTGGCAACGATAGTTACGCCCTCGCTGCCTAAACAGCAGTGAGCATCGACGCCGCCTCATCTCCCCGGGCGGCGAAGGTGTCATCAGGGGAGGTGCGACGCGGCCGACTCCGGTGAGCAGCGTCAAAGAGCCGAGAGGCGCCACCGGATAGCAGACGAGGCACCCCGCCGGTCGGGGGCCCGCGACGCGAAATCCAAGTTGGCCGGAAATGCCTGTAGGAAGTTCCCGGGGAACGTGTTCTGGACGGGGAGTTCGATTCTCCCCCATCTCCACCATCTCCACCATCTTCCCCCGTGGCCGCCCATGACGGCCGCTGTGCCCTCTGCTGAGGCGTGAATCGACGCGATCCCTTGACCGACTGTGCTACGTTCGCAGCCAGCGGAGGGAAATCTCGTCGTCAGTGGAGGACAATCGCCGACATGAACTTCAGTAAGTTGAGCTCGAACGAGAAACAGGCCGCGATCGGCGCCATCGCGTCTGTCGTCGGGCCCATCCTGGCCACGTATGGATTCGGCTTTGGCGCCGGCGGCCTGACGCTCATCCTGGCATTGGCGATGCTGGCGATCGTCTTCCTGCCCCAGTTCGCCCCCGGCACCCAGCTTCCCGGCTCGAAGGGCAGCCTGATGGTGATCGTTGGCGGCATCGCGGCGGCCAGCGCCGCCCTCGCCCTGCTCGGGTCGATCGGCTACCTGGCCTACTTCGGGTCCAACCTGATCAGCGTCCTCGGATGGTTGGTAGGGATCGGCGGCGGCCTGCTGATGGGCTGGGCCGGCTGGCAGGAATTCCAGTCCGAGGGTGGGAAGCTGCAGTTGGGCTCCAGCGGTGCATCCGCGCCGCCCCCACCGCCGGCACCGTACCAGGCGCCCGCAGCGAGCAGCGCGCCTCCGCCCGCGGCCCCACCGGCCGACTCGGGCGACGACAACCCGGGAGCCTGATCGAGCCTTCAGCCGGCGATCAGTTCGGTGGCTCGCCGCTCGAGGCGAGCCACCGGGTCCTCCCCGTCCTCCAGGCAGGCGGCCAAGCGCCCGACGACAACGTCGGGCGCCAGCCCGTCGTCCACCGCATCCACCGCGCCGAGCAATGCCTCACGGCGGGCCCCGCTTGACTCGAGGCTGGCGAGGTGTCGCACCAACGCACCGATATCGGCGTGGGTGGCAGCCAGTTCCTCGGGGGGCTCGGCCAGGGCGTCCTCGAAGTAGGCGATCGCCAGGCTGAGCAGATCGTCCACGCTCGCCGCCGCGACCCGCGGGCCATCACCGGCCGGCGAACCGCGGTCACCGCCGACGGCCAACAAATACTCTTCCTGATGCCCGGGGGCGAAGCCGATCCACACCCCGCCTGCGGCGAGCCGGCCAACCGCGCAGGCAGCGTCGGCCATGACCCGGACCTCCCGATGGGCGCGGAACGTCAGTCGTTGACCTGGTTGGCGGGCAGCACCACGATCCGGCGATTGGGCTCAACCCCGACGCTCTGGGTGCGAACCTTCGGGTTCTCGAGCAGCGCCATGTGGACGATGCGCCGCTCCATGGCCGGCATCGCCTCGAGCTGGATGATCTTACCCGTCTGAAGCACGCGCTTGGCCGCCCGATCGGCGACGTCGCGCAACTGCTCCTCGCGCCGGCCGCGGTAGTTCTCCACGTCCACCGCGATGCGATGGTGCTGCCCGGCGCGCCGGCCGACGATCAGGTTGACGATGTGCTGCAGGCTGGCCAGTTGCTCTCCGCGGCGTCCGATCAGCCGTCCCAGGTCATCGCCGGCGACGTTGAGGCGGGCCGTGTCTCCGCCGGTGGCAACCTCGACGGTCGCCTCGATGCCCATGAGCGAGATCATCTCAGTCAGGACCTCGCGGGCCACCTCGAGCGTCTCGCGTTCCTCGTCGGACAGCTCGTTCACCGGGCGCCCCGACACGAATGGCGCCGGCTCACGCGAGGGCCGATCCGCGCGCGGCTCGCGCGGCGCCGACTCGCGGATGGCGTGCTCACGGTCGCGGTCTCGGCCGCGACCGCCGCGACCGCGACCGCCAGGGGTGCGACCGCCACGACTGCGAGCGTCGTGCCCGCGATTGGCGCGTTCCAGTTCGGCGACCTGGTCGTCCGCGTCCGTCTCCGCGGAGAGTCCCCCGACGGCTGCATCGGCCTCGTCGGAGGGAGCGGCTTCGGGCGCCTCGGGCGCCTCGGGCGCGTGGCGCGGTGCCTCGGCGGCCGGCGGCCGCGCAGTCGCGGCGGCATCGGCCCTGACGGTCTCCGCGGCGGCGATGGCGGACTTCGGCGCCGCCAGGATGCGGGCCTCCTCGCCGCCGACGCCGAGCATGCCGCGGCTGCCCTGGCTGAGGATCTCGATATCGAGGTCGCCGAGGTCGGTGCCGAACTCGGCCATCGCCGAACGGATCGCCTCCTCGACATTCTTGCCTGTGAATTCACGGAAGGTCATCGCTTCTTGCCTCGTCGCTTGGAGCGGCCGGGCTTGCGGTTGGCGGGCCGCGATCCATCGCGGCTCTCGCCCGCGGCCGAGCCGCCGGGATTCGAGGATTGGGGCGAGCCCGCGGGCGCGTCGGCTGCGTCATCGGCGCCGATGCGTTTCGGCCGCGCGGGCTGTTCGCCCTTCGGCACCCACGACGGGGTCCAGCCGAAGAGCGGGAACAGGTTGCCCCAGCCCATGATGAGGTACTGCTGCACCACGAGGTACGCGGTGTAGACGACCCAGTAGAGGATCAGGCCGCTCGGGAAGATGCCGCCCCAGACGATGGTGAGCAGCGGGAACGTGTACATCATCGTGCTCGTCATGCCCGAGGTCGGGTCGTCCGCGTTGGGCGGCGCGCTCGTCATCTTGACCTGCACGAACTGCAGGACGGCGGCGATGACGGCCAGGAGCGAGATCGCGAAGACCCCGAGGTTCAACGCGAAGACGTGATCGACCCGCGCCAGGTCGAGGTTCAGCAACCAGCTGATCGTGGTGTCGACCGGCTCGCGAAGCTTGACCGGGTCGATGAGCTGGCAGTTCAGCGGTAGAAAGTGGCTGTAGTCGGCGGTGTTGAACGCCGGCAGGTCGCACGGCCCGTTCAGCGGGGCGCTGAATCGGACCTCGGTGGCGGTGCGCTCGATCTCGGTGATGCCCGGCAGGGCCGCCTGGAGCTGGGCGAACGCATCGGAGCTGGCGCGCTCGAGAGGCATGGTCACCACGTTCGAGGCGCGGATGAGAGCCTGGTACAGGGCCCACAGCAGTGGAAGCTGCAACAGCACGGGCAGGCAGCCACCGAACTGGTTGACGCCGTGCTCCTTGTACAGCGCCATCGTCTCTTCGGTGATCTTCTGGCGGTTGCCCTTGTGCTTGCGCTGGATCTCGCGAACCAGCGGCTGCATCCGCTGCATCTCCTTCTGCGAGCGGATCTGCCGGATGAACAGCGGCGCCAGGATGGTGCGGATGACGATCGTGAAGACGATGATCGCCAGCGCGAAATCGAAGAACGGAACCTGGTACAGGAACATCAGCAGGTTGAACAGCGGCAGGAAGAAGATGTCCCATGGCGGGGTGAAGTGCTCGATCCCCAGGAAGCCGGCGCCGATGATCAGGTTCAACTTGGCTCGTCTCGTCTAGCGGACCGGGTCGTAGCCGCCCGGATGGAACGGATTGCAGCGACCGATGCGCTTCGCGCCCATCCACGATCCGCGCAGCAGCCCGTAGCGCTCGATGGCCTGGTAGGTGTAGGCCGAGCAGGTCGGCGAGTAGCGGCAGCTCGGCGGCATCCAGGCGGTGAGCCTCTGGTAGGCGATGATCAGTCCCAGCCCGATTCTCTTCATTGACCGATGTTCGACCGATCCAGGAGCGCGTCGATCGCGGCTCCGAGCTCGGAGTAGCTCGCGTCGCCAGCCGGGGCCCTCGCGATGAGGAGCAGGTCCCACCCGGGACCGATCCGGCGTCCCATCCGATCGCGGAGCAGCGCCCGCAGCCGGCGACGTACTCGATTTCGCTGAACGGCGCCTCCCAGCGCCCGGGGCGTGGACAGTCCGATGCGGGTGTCGGGCCGGTCGGTGCGCAGCCAGCGGAGCGTCAGCAACGGGGTGGATCGCGCCGTCCCGCGGCGTCCGATCGCCTCGAAGTCCGCGCGGCGCCGAAGGGTCGGCAGCACGGGCACGGTACCTCGCGGCCTCCCGTCAGGCGCTCAGCTTCTTGCGCCCCTTGGCCCGACGTCGAGCGAGGACGCGACGCCCGCCCTTGGTTGCCATGCGGGCCCGGAAGCCATGCTCACGCTTGCGCGCGCGCTTCTTGGGCTGGTACGTCCTCTTCATCGGTAGCCGTCGTTTCCTCGTTCAGCGTTCACGTCCCGGGCCCCTTCACACACGAACGGCTGGCGTTCAGCCAGCCGGTGCACGACGATCGCAGGCCCGATTCGCTCTGGTGCGCGATTCTACGGTGTGGTGCACGGGCCGGTCAAACGCCCGGTGGGGTGACTTCTTGCGTCGAACCGGGGATTCTTGTTCACGACTCGACCGGCGTCTACATATCATGACCTCGTCTGACGTGTATTGGTACTTGGCTGGTTGGGCGCCGGCTGGGGAGTATGGTGACTGATCGGGGATCAGGCAGGTGGAACGGGGCTGTCGTCGTCCTTCTGATGGTGACGGCGCTAGCGGCGTGCCGAAGCGATCCACCGGACGGGCGACAGGCCGAGGTTGCGGTAACTGCGTGGCTCGAGGCGGCCGCGGGTGGCAGCCAGGATCGGGGATGGCATTGGCTCGACGCATCCGCTCGGGATGCTGTGTCGGGGGGTGATCTGGCAACCTACGCTGCCGACGTGGCCGTCGTCGACTGGGCGGCGTTTCGCTGGATGGTCGCCGCTGGAACCTTTTGGGATGGGGTCTGGAGGGTAACGCTCCACACGCCAGGCGGCATTGACGCGGTGCCGGCGTTCATTCTCGACGCCCCTCTGGCTGTACGGGCTTGCAGCGATACGACCATCGTCGGCGTCGAGTTCTACGTCGTCATCGATGAACTGGGCGATGCCCGGCTGTCAACGCCCGCGAGAACCGGCTCCGCCGAGCGTCTGGAGTGCCCCTGACGGCGCGTTCGCCAGTCCTGTCCCCCGACCAGCGACACGCCGTGGCCGCGTTTCGAGCACGGATACGGCACTTCGTTGCCCCGCCGAAACGGGCGCTGCTATAGTGGGCGACCCGGCGCCAGGCGTCCGCACCGACGTCTTCCGTCCCGGGATCCGAGATCCTATTCGTCAGTACCAGCCCACGGCGACGGCGCCGCAGACGTTCCGGAGAGAGCCCGATTGATGGAAGCGAAGCAGGTGTGGCGCGCCGCGCTCGGCGAGCTGCAGGTCTCCCTGTCGCCAGCGAACTTCGAGACCTGGCTCAAGGACACCGAGCTCGCTGAGATCGAGGACAACCGGTACCGCATCAGCGCGCCCAACGGCTTCGCCCGCGACTGGCTCGACAACCGATATCGCCCCCTGATCAGCCAGACGCTGGCGCGCGTGGTCGGTGGATCGGTCCAGGTCGAGTTCGTGGTAGCCGATGCATCTGGCCCCGTTCCCGAGCAGGTCGATGACGAGGCGCGGATCGCCATGCCGCCACTGTCGGCCGGCGGCAACGCGATCAACCTCAACAGCCGCTACACGTTCAGCAACTTCATCGTCGGCTCGGCCAACCGCCTGGCCCACGCGGCGGCCCTCAGTGTCGCGGAACGGCCCGGCCACGCCTACAACCCGCTGTTCCTGTACGGCGGCGTGGGGCTGGGTAAGACCCACCTGATGCACGCTATCGGCAACGCGGTGGCCGGCAAGTTCCCGCGCAAGCGGATCCTGTACGCGACCAGCGAGAAGTTCACCAACGACTTCATCAACTCGATCCGCGAGCAGAAGATGGAGGACTTCCGCAACCGGTACCGGCGCATCGACGTGCTGCTCATCGATGACATCCAGTTCATCGCCGAGCGCGAGCGGACCCAAGAGGAGTTCTTCCACACCTTCAACACCATTCACGAGGCCGGCAAGCAGGTCGTGCTGAGCAGCGACCGCCCACCCAAGGCCATCACCACGCTCGAGGAGCGCCTGCGCAGCCGGTTCGAGTGGGGCCTGATCGCCGACCTCACGCCACCGGACCTCGAGACGCGCATCGCCATCCTGCGCAGCAAGGCAGACGATCAGCTGCACCTCATCCCGTCGGAGGTGATCGACTTCATCGCGCGCAAGGTGGTGAGCAACGTCCGCGAGCTCGAGGGTGCCCTGAACCGGGTGGTGGCGTATGCCTCCATGAGCGGCATGCCGGTCAATATCGAGCTCGCCTCGGCGGTGCTGTCCAACGTGATGTACAACCCGCGCAAGAAGTCGATCACGCCCCAGCGCATCGTGCGCGCCGTGGCCGACTACTACGGCGTGAACCTGGACCAGTTGCGCTCCTCCAAACGCGACCGGGCCATCGTGGTGCCGCGCCAGATCGCCATGTTCCTCATCCGCGAGGAGACCGACATCAGCCTGCTGCGCATCGGTGCCGAGCTGGGCGGTCGCGACCACTCGACGGTCCTGCACGCATGCGACAAGATCGCGCGCGAGCTGAGCGAGAACGACGAGATGCGGCGCGAGATCAGCGCCGTGCGGGAGATGATCTACTCGGAGTGACCCGGTGACCATGAGCACCGCGGCAGGCATGGTTTCGTGGAAAAGTCGGCCATATTCGTGGATATCTCGAGTTCAGTGTGGACAATCGGCCATGCGCGATCCTCGCCGGACTACGCTTCGTCCACCGTTTGGACGCAGCGATTCGCCGAATGTCCTCACTGACCGGCGGTGATTCCACAGTCGGCGGGTCGGTTGTCCTCCGGGGTTCGCCGTGCTCGTCCGTGTTGCGTCGGAGGGTGGTTGTGCACAACATCCACACCCCTACGGAGGGACGACTACGGATGAGTATCCTTATGACAATACCGAGGGAAGGATCGGGCCCAGCGTGGATATCGGTCCGTCGCTCATACCAGGAGATGAGGGTCGCATGAACGTCTCGGTGATGCAGGAGAACCTGGCGCGCGGTCTCCAGATGGTCAGCCGCGCGGTGAGCAGCCGCGCGACCCTGCCGGTGCTCGCCAATGTCCTGCTCAAGACCGAGTCCTCGGGCTTGAAGCTGACCGCAACCAACCTGGAGATCGGCATCAACTGCTGGGTGCCAGGCAAGGTCGAGACCGAGGGTGAGATCACCGTCCCGGCGCGCCTGCTGACCGACCTGGTCGCCTCGCTGCCCAACCGGCGGATCGACCTGGTGCTGTCGCCCAAGGATCGCACGCTCAAGGTGACCTGCGGCAATAACCGCTCCAGCATCAAGGGCATCGAGGCCGACGAGTTCCCGGTCGTGGCCGCCATCGGCGAGTCGCCGGCCACCAGCGTCGATGCCAGGGCGCTGCGCGAGGCGCTCGGAGAGGTCGTCTTTGCCGCCGCCAGCGACGAGGCCAGGCCGATCCTGACGGGCGTGCTGACCAAGCTGGACGGATCGACCATGACATTGGCCGCGGCGGACAACTATCGCATCGCGGTCCGCAGCCTAGTGCTCGACAGGCCGGTGTCGCCCGAGATGGTGATCGTCGTGCCAGGGCGCTCGTATGCCGAGCTCATGCGCATCCTGCCCGATGCCGAGGCGTCGATCGACATCACCGTGACGCCGAACAAGAGCCAGGTGCTGTTCCACATAGAGGGCGTCGACCTCGTCAGCCGGCTGATCGAGGGCCAGTTTCCCAACTACGAGCCGGTCATCCCGACCTCGCACTCGTCGCGTGCGGTGGTGGACCGTGAGACCCTCCTGGCCGGCGCGCGCCGTGCCAGCATCTTCGCCCGCGATAGCGCCAACATCGTCAAGATCGAGCTGGGCGCCGATGGTGGCGACGGGGCGGGCCTGTCCATCACTGCGCACGCCGCCGACGTCGGCGACAACGCCGACACGATCGAGGCCCACATCGAGGGATCCCCGACCACCATCGCGTTCAACGCCCGCTACCTGATCGATGTGCTCGGCGCGCTCGGAGCCGAGGAGGCCGCGCTGGAGCTGTCCGGGCCGCTGGCGCCGGGCGTCATCCGCGGCATCGGCAAGGACGACTACGTCCACGTCATCATGCCGGTGCGCACGGCGTCCTGACCGCCGGTATGGCGCTGTCAATGGCGCCGCTCGATCCGTTGCAGCGGGCGTCGCTGGCCGTGAGCAGGGTGCGCTTGACCGACTTCCGCAGCCACGAGTGCACCGAGATCGTCCCGGACCCGGCGCTGACGGTCATCTCCGGTCCGAACGGAACCGGCAAGACCAACCTGCTCGAGGCGATTCACGTGGCCATCACCGGTCGGTCGCACCGGGCGGCGGTCGATTCGGACCTGGTGCGACACGGCGCTGGCTTCGCTCGCGTGGAGGTCGAGGTGGGGGGCGGGACCGCGGCGGGAGGGGCGAGCATCGAACTGGTCCTGCCGGGCGCGGATCCGCCGCCGGGCGTTCGCAAGCGCCTGACCGTCAACGGGGTGGCGCGGCGGGCATCGAGCGTGGCCGACACGGCGCGCGCGGTCCTGTTCCGCCCGGAGGAGATGCACCTGCTGGTAGGGTCGCCGGCGGAGCGACGCCGGTTCCTCGACGGCATCGTGGCCCAGCGCGACCGTGGCGCCGCCCGCGCGCTGGTGGAGCTCGCGCGTGTCCTGGCCCAGCGCAACGCACTCCTGCGCGCCATCCGGGCCGGGGAAGCGGCAGTGGACAGCCTGGCCTTCTGGGACGAGCGGCTGGCCGTCAGCGGCGCCACGGTCATGCGTGCCCGGCTCGGCGTGGTGGCCGAACTGGCCGGGCGTATCGGGGCGCTGCACGACGCGGTCGCCGCCCCGGACGAGCGCGGCGCGTCGGTGGAACTGTCGTACGTCGACAGTCTCAAGGAGGCGTGGCCCGGTCGCGGACCGGCTTCGGGCCGCCTGCCGCCGCCCGACGAGCTGGAGGCGGCGTACCGGCGCCGCATGGTCGACGTCCGCCAGCGCGAGGCGTGGAACGGGGTCAGCCTGGTCGGTCCGCAACGCGACGACCTTCGGGCCGAGCTGCAGGGGCGCGACGTGGCCGCGCATGCCAGCCGCGGCCAGCAGCGCACCATCATCCTGGCCCTCAAGCTGGCCGAAACGGACCTGCTGGCGGCCGATGGCCCACGCCCGGTCCTCCTCCTCGACGACGTGTTCAGCGAACTGGACCCCGCGCGCGCCGGACGCCTGTTCGACCTGCTGGCAGGCCGCGGACAGTCGATCCTGACCACGGCCGACCCGTGGGCCGCCCCCGCCGGCGGGCGGACCGCCGCGGTGTGGGGCTTCGTCGACGGCAGGCTCGAGCGGACGGACGGCGGGTGATGGGCAACCGATCGGACGCGGCGGCCGCGATCCAGCGCGTCCTCTCGGGCGCCATGGGTCCGGGCGGCGCCACGCAGCTGGCCATCGCCCAGGTGCGCCTGGCATGGAGCGAGGTCGTCAGCGAGGCCGGCCTCGAGCGCGGCCCGATGCACAGCCGGGTGGTGCGCGTCAGCGGCGGCACCGCCCACGTGGCGGCGTCGGATTCGATCCTGGCGCAGGAGCTCTCCCTGCGCGCCGATGCGCTGGCCTGGGCGGTCAACCAGCGCATGCACGGCCGCCCGGGGGCGACCATCGAACTGCGCCGGGTGGCCGTATCGGTGGATCGAGCCGGCAGCGGCCCGTCCATATAATCGAGGGCACCTTCCACAGCAGCCCGGCGACGACCATGAGCCAACGCCTCGCGACACGCATAGGCCTTCCGTCTCCTGACGAGAGATCCGCCGACTCCCACGACGTCGTCGCGTTTCACGAGCCGGCCATCGGCGCCGAGGCGCGCACCAAGGGAAGCCTGTTCCTGCTGGCGCAACTGAGCGGCGGCAGCCCTCCCCTGGTCGCCGCTGCCCGCGAGGTCCTCGCAGCCATCGAGCGCGACTACTACTACGACCTGTCCGGCGGGGTCACGGTGGCCCTGGCCAGGGCCGTGGCGGCGGCCAACCGGCGCGTGTATCACCAGCGGCGCCGGCTGGGCATCCCACGGCGTAGCGGCATCGGTGTCGTGGCGGTCGTGATCCTGGGGCGCCTGGCCCACGTCGCCAGGCTGGGCCCGGCCAGCGCGGTGGTGGTACGCGAGGGCCGCATGTACGAGGTCCCGCCGCCACCGGCGGTGGCCGAGGAGGATCCCCGCGTGCGCCAGCGCCGCGTGGCAGCCACGCTGGGCGAGTCGCTCGAGGTCGAGCCGTATGCCTGGCAGGGCTCGATCGCGGCCGGCGATCGGATCTGCCTCGTCAGTCGCAACCTGGCGCAGACGGTGGGCGCGACCGAGTTGCGGGCGGCGCTGGCCGACAAGCGGCCGGCCCAGGCGGTCGAGCACATCCAGCGCCTGTTCTCCATCCGAGGCGGATCGGGGTCCGACGGGATCATGGCCATCGAGATCGACGAGGTCAGCCCGACCGCCACGGTTCACCAGCTCGAGCCGGTCTGGCCGGCCGAGCCGTTCGCCGGGCTCCCGGACCAGAGCCCGGTGCCCCTGGCCGATGCCATCGGGCGCGGGTTGCACCGCGCCGAGGACGCGGCCGATGAAGCGCGCTCCGCGGTCGGTCGCGGGGTGTTGACCGTGCTGTCGTGGATCCTCGCCTTCGTGCCGCATCGCGGGCCGGAGTATCCGCAGCGCATCGTGCGCACCGCCGAGCGCGACGCCGGCCGCCGCCGCCGCCTGGGGCTGCTGGGGATGGCCGGCGTGGCAGGCATCCTGGCGATCGGCGCATCGGTTGCGGCATTGCCGTCCGCGAAACCGACCGAGGCGATCCCGCGCGCCTCGACCGCACGCCAGGCTATCGCCGAGGCCGTGGAGCTGGTCGAGACGGTGGACGAGCGCGTGGATGGCGCCGACCTGCTGGACCGTGACCCGCAGCGCGCTGCCGGCCTCCTGGCCGATGCGACCGCGGCGGTCGAGCGTGCCGCCGGTGTCGGCGTGTCGCGGACCCAGCTCGCCCCGATCCAGGGCCGGATCGACGATCGCCTCGACGACCTGTACCTCGTAAGTCGCGTCGACCGGGCCGAGGTCGTCGCCGACCTGGGTGCCGCCTTCGAGGCGCTGGATCCGACCGACATGGTGGCCGCCAGCGACGGGTCGCTGTGGATCATCGACGACGGACGCGGGCGCGTGATCCGGGTGGACCCGGCCGATGGCTCGACCGAGGTCGTCATGCGCGCCGGGCAGGCGCTGGAATCGGGCCTCGAGCCCGCGGCGCCGTGGTTGATCGCGACGGCCGCCACCGACGTGGTCGTCATCGATCGCGCTCGCACCGCGTGGCGCATCGACCTGGTCGAGCGCGTGCCACGCCCGATGCCGATCAACGGGCTGGACCGGCTCAGCTCGGCCACGACGCTGATCGCGGCGCTCCAGCACCGTCCGCCGCTCGAGATCTTCAACCTGTACGTGGTCGACCCCGCCACCGGCGTCATCGACCGCTGGAGCCCACCCGCGGTCATCCCGGTCACCTTCCCCGATCCGCCGGTCGACTACCTGGGCGAGGCGCCGGATCTCGATCCGCGTACCGCCCGCGACCTGCGGGTGGACGTCAACGCCTGGCTGCTGCACGCGTCCACGGTGACGCGCGTCGACTTCGGCCTGCCCGCCGACCAGGCCGACTACTCGCTCGACCCGCCCCCCGATGCCGCCATCCGTCCGTCGCTCGACTACCGGCTGCTCGATGGCGCGACGGTCGGCGCGCGCGAGCTGCTGTACGTGTACGACGCGGCGAACCACCGGATCATCGCCTTCCAGCGCGCCGATGGATCGTTCGTGCGCCAGTGGATCGCGGCCGCCTCGGGCCCGGGTGCCGGACTGCTCGACGACGTTCGGGCCATGTGGGTGACCTCGGTCGCGGATGGCCCGCCGGCCGCCTACCTGCTCACCGCCGACGGTGTGCTCCGCCTCGTCCTGGACTGACCGAACGCTAGAATCGATCCATGGTCCGGTTGGTCGAGATGGTCGTCGAGAGCGTGCGCGTGCACATGCTGTCGAGCCAGCACGTCGTGATCCTCAAGGAGTCCGATCGGGACCGGTACCTGCCGATCTGGATCGGCTCCGATGTCGCCAACGCCATCGCCATGAAGCTGCAGGGCCTCTCCGCCGAGCGACCGTTGACCCACGATCTGATGGTCAGCGTGCTCGGCGCGCTCGGCTCGACGCTCAGCCGGGTCGTCGTCACCCACGTTGCCGAGGGCACGTTCCACGCCCGGCTGTATCTGGAGACCGCGGCGGGCGACGAGACCGAGGTCGACTCGCGCACGTCGGACGCCATCGCCGTCGCGGTGCGCACCGGCTCGCCGATCTACGCCGACGAGCGGGTGCTGGACGAGGCCGGCGTCGAGCCCGATGGCAGCGACGAGGCCAGCGCCGCCGACGAAGAGCGCCTCGACATGTTCCGCGAGTTCGTCAACTCGCTCGACGTGGATCTGCCCGGCCAGGGCGAAGGCAGCGGACCGTCCCCGGAGTCCTGAGCGCCCGGGTCCCGGGCGGTCCGGCGGCTACCTGGCCCGCAGCGGTCCGAGGGTCTCGGCGCGGTTGGTCCACAGCGACCAGCGCAGCCGTCCGATGTCTCGGAACGTGCGCAGGATCTTGCGGAAGCTGGCGCCGGTGTTCGTGCCGGCCGCGCGCGGGTAGTGGGTCACGCCGACCTGGGCGATCCGCTCACCCCGGGCGTGGAGCTTGATCAGCAGCTCGGCCGACAGGAACGGTGAATCGGTCGTCAGCGGCAGGCCGTCGAAGACCTCGCGCCGAAAGACCTTCATGGCGCAGTCGATGTCGCGCACCCGCAGCCCGAACACGACCGAGGCGATCGCGTTGTACGTCTTGGCGATGAAGATCCGATGCGGTGGGTCGCGACGCTTGATCCGGTAGCCGATGACCGCGTCGACCGGCTTGGCCGTCTCACCCAGCCGATCGAGCAGCCGGCTGAACTCGCGCAGGTCGAACTGCAGGTCGCCGTCGCTGAAGCCGATGAGTTCGCCGCGCGCGTTCGCGAAGCCGGCGCGCAGGGCGCCGCCGTATCCGCGGTTGGCCTGGTGGAAGACCGTGATGCGCGGCTCGGTGGCCGCGGCCGCCTCGGCCAGCTCCCGGGTCCGATCGGTGGATCCGTCGTCGATGACGAGGACCTCGATCGAGCCGTCCACCAGCGGTCCGACCTCGTCGAGGGCGCGGCGGATCGTCTCGGCCACGTTCTCCTCCTCGTTGTAGGCGGGGAAGAAGAACGTCAGGCGCGGCCGGTCGGCATCGGTCACTGGCGAGGAGTCCTCGTGGCGTGGTGATCCGTGGCATCGTAGGCGAGCGGCGGCCCGCCGGTGAGGGCCCATCAGTACCAGCCGCTATACTCACGGCCACCTTGGCGTGCGACATGACACGGCGCGCCCCACGGGGGCGACGCAACTGATGACCCGCGACCCCGTCGGTCGACGGGGCGCGGGAACGACCGACGCGCTCCGGCGTCTCGACGCCGGAACCCTGCTCCTCATCATCCTGGTCAGCGGGCTGGTGCTGCGCATCTTCATCGCCGGCATCTTTCTGCCGCTCAGCGGCCTGGCCAACGACGTCGGCGCCTTCACGGCCTGGGGCCAGCGCATGGCGGCCGTCGGGCCTGGCGCGTTCTACGAACCGGGTTACTTCGCCGACTATCCGCCCGGCTTCCTGTACGTGCTGTGGCTGCTGGGCATCATCGGCAATGCGCTGACGCCCGTGGTCGGCCAGGACGCCACCGGCGGCCTGGTCAAGATCCCCGGCATCGTCGCCGATATCGGCGTCGCCTGGCTGCTGTTCGTCATCGCGCGTCGCTGGGGTGGCGACTTGGTCGATCGGACGCATTTCGGCGTCACCCCGCAACAGCTCGGCCTGGCCGCCGCGACGGTCTACCTGTTCAACCCCGGCGTCATCATCGGCTCGGCGGTCTGGGGCCAGATCGACTCGGTCGGCTCGCTGATCCTGCTGGCCACCATCTACGCCCTGGCGCGCGGCTGGACCGAGGGCGCCGCACTCGGCGCGGTCGTGGCCATGCTGGTCAAGTTCCAGTTCGCGTTCCTCATCCCGGTGGTGGTCGTGGTGGGGCTGAAGCGCCACCTGTTCGGCCGATCGGCGGACCCGCGACACACCCGCCACCCCGATCGGCTTCGGGTGCTGACCTCCCTGGCCGTCGGGGTCGTGTCGGTGACGCTGCTGATCCTGCCGTTCGGCATGCTCATCTACTCGCCGCTCGCCGGCGGCGATCCGCGCGGCCTGCTGGGCGTCCTGCCCGAACCGGACCCGCTGAGCCTGGTCGGCAAGCTGGTCGAGGCGGCCAACACGTACACCGGCCTGTCGATCAACGCCTTCAACCTGTGGCGCAACCCGTGGAGCGGCCTGGGCGACACGCTGCACTGGGGCGACGACACGACCCTGGCCTTCACGATCGGCGGCGTGTCGCTGACCTGGCAGCACGTCGGGACCATCGCCTTCGCGGCGGTCGCGGTGCTGGCGCTGGTGGCCGTCGCGCGGCGCGACGACGTGCGCGGGCTGCTGCTCGCCTCGCTCGTGCTGGCCATCGCCTTCTTCGCCCTGCCGACCCGCGTCCACGAGCGCTACCTGTTCCCGGCCCTGGTGCTGGCCGCGCCGCTGCTGCTGTCGGGACGCGGCTGGCCGGTGATCTACGGCGCGCTGTCGCTCAGCTTCTTCGCCAACATCTACTGGGTCTACACCGAGGACTGGTCGTTCGCCTATCCGCCGGTCATCAACCCGGGCGTCGACGGCCAACCCATGCCGCAGGACCCGCTGCTGGAATCGACGCTGCTGACCGATCCTGGCATCTGGCTCCTGGGCGGCCTGGTGACGCTGATCCTGGCCGTCGTCGTGGTCCGCACGCTGCGTGCCGCATTCGCGCAGCGCCCGGAGGCGCCTCCGCTGCCCGAGCCTGAACCCCCACCGGAGTTCTCCGCCGCACCGATGCCGGCCGTCCCCGCACTTGGCGCCCGTCCGCCCGGCTGGCTGGCGACCAA
This sequence comes from Chloroflexota bacterium, assembly GCA_020848055.1. Lineage (GTDB taxonomy): Bacteria > Chloroflexota > Limnocylindria > QHBO01 > QHBO01 > JACDBZ01. The sequence goes on from JADLBB010000114.1 coordinate 15,705, forward strand.
CCCGGCCGATGCGTACCTCAAGGAGCCGATGCGCCGGCTCGATCGGCGCGACCTGGCCCTGGTGCTGGTGCTGGTCGCCTTCGCGTTTGGCTTCCGGGTCTGGCGGCTGGACGTGCCGCGCGCCTTTCACTTCGACGAGGTCTACCACGCGCGCTCCGCGGCCGAATTCCTGAGCAACTGGCGCTTCGGCTTCAACCGCGACGTGTACGAGTGGACCCACCCGATGCTGGCCAAGTACCTGATCGCCGGGGGCATGGTCGCGGCACAACCGAACGGCGTCATCGCCGTCCGCGACGTCCCGACGCCGTCGGCGGCGCTGGCCGTGGCCCCGCGGCGGGAGTCGGCCGGCTTCGAGCGCTCGATCGGATTCCGGGTCGAGACCGGCTCGCAGATCGTGGCGTTCGACGTCGCCTCCGGGGCCGAGGTGGCGCGCTGGACAGCGAGTGGACAGGTGGCGGCGCTCGCCTACGACCGGGCCAACGTGCGCCTGCTCGTCGGCTTCGCCGATTCGGGGACGGTGGCGGCCTACGAGCTGACCGGGCTGCTGTCCTCGCCCGACGGCCGCGCGCCGCCCCATGGGCCGCCGATCGCATCCGGCCTCGGATCGGTCATCGAGATCGTGCTCGACGACACGGGTAACGACCCGCTGCTGCTGCGCGGCCTGGAGGGCGCCGCGCTGGTCAGCGACGAGGGCGAGGTTCACACCACCACCGGGCGATACGGCGGCATCGGCTACGTCCACGGCGCCAA
>JADLBB010000115.1 GCA_020848055.1 Chloroflexota bacterium
AGGACGGCCAGGCGGGCGACCATGGTCGTCGTCTTGCCGCTGCCCGCGGGCGCGATGACCTGGGCCGGGCCATCTGGCAGCGTCGCGGCCGCACGCTGCTCAGGATCCAGCGCGGCCAGCAGCCGTTCGAGATCGAGATTGGGTGCGAGGACAAGCGATGTCATCGGCCGATGATCCACGCTAATCTCGCGTCGTGGATGGTCGACCTGACTACACCGGATACGTTGCCAAGGACCCCGAGCAGCGTGCCAGGGTGCGGAGGGTTCCGGGCAAGGCCTACTGGCGCGTGAAGGCCAAGGAGGTCGTTGCAGCGCTGTCGTACCCGTATGGCGTTTTCAAGCACTCGCAGCTGCTTCGGAAGGTCGACCGAACTTCGACCCACACCTACACCTGCTTCTATCGCGCACCGACCCAGCTCCTGACGCTGAGCGGGCCGGTGTTGAACTTCCTCGGTCGCCAGGAGCGCAACGGCAAGCGCCTGGAGATCGTTGTGATGGCCTGCTCGAACGGAGCCGAGCCGTACACGATCGCGTCGTGGCTCACGCAGCATGTGCCCGACCTGGACTTTCACATCACCGCGACGGACCTGCATCAGTCCATGGTCGACAAGGCAGAGGCGGGCGAATACACGCGGGACGAGGCGTTGCACAGCGAATACATCACGCCGGAGTTCGTTGCCCACACCTTCGACCGAAGGGGGGACCTGTACGAGGTCCGGCCGCCGCTGCGCGCGAAGGTGTCCTTCTCCCAGGCCGACCTGCTCGACGGTGAGACCCTTCGAGAGCGCTTCGAGCCTGCATCCCTGGTCCTGGCGCAGAACGTGCTGTTCCACCTGAGCCCCGACAAGGCTCGAATCGCGTTCGACAACCTCTACAGGATGCTCGCGTCTCGTGCCGTCCTGTTCATCGAAGGCATGGATGGGGACCTGCGCGTCGAGCTGACCAAGCAGTATGGGCTCGAGCCTCTTGCAGACAACCTGCGCCGCATCTACAGCGAGACTCGCGTCCACACGCCGGTCGCTTGGTGGGATTACTACTGGGGCAGCGAGCCCTATTTTCCGCTTCGGCCGGACAAAGATCGGCGCTACGGGACGATCTTCCTCAAGCGCGGCTAGCGCGACGTTCGAGGTCCGGCGACCGGAAGGCTCCTGCCGGGTGCCGACCACATGGAACGCGGCGGGGGTACGGGTAAGCACTGCGATGTCCGTCATCGAGCCATCCTCGGAGCCGCCGCTTACCCGGCCCTTACCTGCGACTTACCGGCACAGGCCCTATCCTGTCCGCGCCCCGCCCGCATCCAACCAGCCGGCCGCAGCATGAGAACCAGGTGAGCCACGACCGATCCGATCATCCCGTTCCCTACGACCGCGACCTGATCCGATCCGGCGGCGTGCCCGCCGGGCAGTCACGGGAGCGATCCCGGCCACCGGGCCGCAACCAGGCACGACGCCAGCCACCGCCCCGGCCACCTCGACGACGGCGATCGCCAATCCGAATCCTGCGCACGATCACGATGGTCGGGCTGCTGGCGATCATCATCGGCGGGGGACTGCTGGGCATGCGTGCCGCGTCCTTCAACGACGCCGTTTCGACCGCCGGGTTCCCGTCGTCCGCCCTGTTCGGCAAGCTCGGCGGGGAGGATCGGGTCAACGTGTTGCTCATCGGCTACGGCGGGCCGGAACACTCCGGGCCGTACCTGGCCGACTCGATCCAGGTCCTGTCGATCGACCCGAAGACTGACACGACCACCACCATCCCGATCCCGCGCGACCTGTGGATCGAGGGCGTGGCCGCGTTCCCGCAGAACGGCAAGGTCAACGAGGTGTTCGCCGCCGGGGTCACGTCCGACGGTCTCGAGCGCGGCGGCGAGCTGATGGCGGCCGTCCTGTCCGACGTGACCGGAATCGACATCGCCCACTGGCTGTCGATCGACTTCACCGGCTTCCGCGACATGATCGACGCGGTCGGCGGCGTGACGATCGTCAATCCGACCGCCTTCTCCTGGGCGACCGGGCCGTGGGGCCACCAGACCGGCCACTGGACCGGCACGTTCGCGGCCGGGGAACTGCACCTCGGCGGTGACGACGCCCTCGCCTATGCCCGCGCGCGCTACACCAGCGTCATTGAGGAATCGACCGACTTCGCGCGATCCGTTCGACAGGCACGCGTGCTGTCGGCCCTGCGCTCCGAGCTCGGCAGCGGCGGACTGGGCTCGATCATCCCCGGCCTGCGCATGATGGACGCCATGGAGGGCAACGTACTGACCGACCTGTCGGTCATCGACCTGTTCATGCTGTCGTCGCACCTGTCGAGTGACCGACGCGTCGACGTGTCCGATGCGACCATCCTGACCGCCACGACGAACACCATCGGCCAGTACATCCTGATTCCCAACGACTGGACCGGGCCCGGCGCCTACGACGGCTTCCGCGCCTACCTGGCGTCCGAGCTGGCCAAACCAATCGCGGGTGCATCGTCGAGCGCTGCTCCGTAGCCGGCCGACTCCTAGAATTGTTCCATGAGCCCGCAGCGAGACGTGCCTGAGACGCTGCACGCCGTGCTGCGACGCCTGCCGGCCGGCCCGGGCGTGTACCTCATGAAGAACGCGGCCGGGCGCGTCCTGTACGTCGGCAAGGCGGATTCGCTCCGCAGCCGGGTGCGCTCCTACTTCGGCGCCCGTGGGCCGGAGGACGTGCGCATCGCGCGCATGGTCACCGAGGTCGCCGACCTCGAGTACATCGTGACCGACACGGTCTCCGAGGCCTACCTGCTCGAATCGAACCTGATCAAGCAGCACCGGCCGCGCTTCAACATCCGGCTGCGCGACGACAAGAGCTACCCGTTCGTGAAGGTCACCCTGGGCGAGGACTTCCCGCGCATCGTGCGCACCCGCAAGCTGGTGCGTGACGGCAGCCGCTATTTCGGGCCGTATGCATCGGCGTCGAGCGTTGACGAGACGCTCAAGTTGTTGCGCAAGATCTTCCCGTTCCGGACCTGCAACCTCGACATCCCCGAGGGCAAGCGCGTGCTCGAGCGCCCGTGCCTGCTGTACTTCATCGGCCGCTGCCAGGGGCCATGCATCGGCGCAATCGAGAAGGCGCCGTACCGCGAGACGATCGGCCAGATCGTCGAGTTCCTGGATGGCCACCAGGAGCCGATCGCGGCGCAGCTGCGCCGCGAGATGGAGGCGCATTCCGATGCGCTCCGCTTCGAGCAGGCCGCTGTCGCACGCGACAAGCTGCGCGCCGTCGAGCGCACGATGGAACAGCAGAAGATGGCCGCCTTCAGCCGGGCCGAGCACGATGTCGTTGGCCTGGCGCGCGACGACGACGACGCCTGCATCCAGGTCATGCAGGTGCGCCGCGGCAAGTTGATCGGCCGTGAGCACTTCGTCGTCGAGGGTGCGCGCGACGCCACCGATGCCGGCGTCCTCGGCTCGTTCCTGCAGCAGTACTACGCCACGACCGATGCCGTGCCGCGTGCCGTGCTGGCGCCGGTCCTGCCCGACGACGCCGATGCCCTGGCCGCCTACCTCGCCGATCGCCGCGGCGTGCGGGTCACCGTCTCGGTGCCGGAGCGCGGCGAGAAACGACGGCTGGTGGCCCTGGCGACCTCGAACGCGGTCGAGGCGCTCGAGCGCGAGCGAGCCGAATGGATGGCCGATGCGGCCAGGCGCGACGAGGCGCTGACCGACCTGGCCGATGCGCTCGGACTGCCGAGCGTGCCCGACCGGATCGAGTGCTACGACATGAGCAACATCGGTGGCACCTCGGCGGTCGGCTCGATGGTCGTGTTCGTCGACGGCCG
>JADLBB010000116.1 GCA_020848055.1 Chloroflexota bacterium
GCCGGGCGAGAGTGGGCGGAGCGGGCGATGGACTCCGATCCCGGAGCGACCAACTACCTGCTCATCTGGAACTGCGGCTGGCGGGCCGGCGGCTCGATCGTGCACGGTCACGCCCAGGCGCTGCTCGGCAGCGGCCCGCACTACGCCAGGCTCGAGCGATTCCGGCGCGACGCGCAGGCCCACCTCAAGGCCCACGGTGCCGGCCTGGTGGACGACCTGGTGGGCATCCACCGCGATCTCGGCCTTGCCGCCGGAACAACGGTCGCCGTGCTTGCCCACCTCACCCCGATCAAGGAGCGCGAGGTCTGGATCGTCGGCTCACCCAACATGGACGAGCGTGATCCGGCCTTCACCGATGCCGTCGCCCGCACCCTGATCGCGTACCGCGACCGCGCCGGCGTGCGGGCGTTCAACCTCGCGCTGTGGCGCCCGCCGCTGATCGAGCGATCCGGCTGGGAGGGGATCCCGCCGATCGTCCGCATCGTGGACCGCGGCGACCCGTTTTCACGCTCGTCCGACATCGGCGCCATGGAGCTATACGGCACGCCGATCGTCGGCGGCGACCCCTACGATCTCATCGCCGCGCTGACCTGAGTCGCGCCAGGCATCGGGTACGATGCCAGACGTGTTCGAGCTGCGCCGCGATCCGGTCACCGGGTGGTGGTCGGCCATCGTGGCCGATCGGGCTTTCAATCGCGCGTCGTTCGAGGTCCAGTCGACCCCCATCGAGGGCACCCATTGCCGCCACTGCGACGAGGCGCCCGACAACGAGCCACCGCACCTGGTTCGGCGCGTGGCCCTCCGCTCGCAGGCCTTCCATCGGATCGACTCGACCAAGGCGACCGCGACACAGCTGTCATTGACCGAGGTCGAGCGCGCAACCGGCGCCTGGGAGATCCTGGTCGGGCCCCGCGGCCACCACGAACGCCTGGCCGATGCCTCACCGCAGCTGGCGGTGGCGCTCGTGCGCGCGGCGCGCGACGCGATGCGCGATCTTGGTGCTCAGCCTCGCGCCACCGACGCCGAGGGCCAGCCCGAGCCCCTCTACATCCAGGTCGTACAGAGCTACGGGCGCCAGGCCGGGTCGCGGACCTCGCACATCAACCTGGAGCTGTACGCCATCCCGCAGGTTCCCCACTGGGTGGCCGAGGAGATCGGTGGCGGGGCGCGCCAGATGATCCGCACGCGCCGATGCGTGTGGTGCGCCCTGGCCGAGGCGGAGGAGGAGCGGGGCGAACGCCTGGTCATGGCCGACCACCACGCCGTCGTCTTCACCCCGGCCGCCAGCCGGTCCCCGTTCGAGATGATGATCGTGCCACGACAGCACCGCGCCGACTTCACCGAGCTCGACGACGACGCGATCGCCGATACGACCGCCACGCTACAGCACGCGCTCCACGCGCTCGACGCGCTGGGCGACCCGCCGTACAACCTGTTCCTGCACACCGCCCCGGCCGACGACCGGATCGAGGGAACCTTCCACTGGCACTGGGAGATCCACCCGCGCCTGCGCACCATCGCCGGACTTGAACGCGCGACTGCGCTGGCGGTCAACCCCGCCACGCCAGAGTACGCGGCCGAGATCCTGGCCGCCCAGCTGGCCGGTAACACGTGAGCGGATCACTGCGTCACAGCCGGGAACGGGGGAATCCTGCGCGGAGGAACGATTGGACACGATGGCCGTGCGCGGCGGCATCTCGTGGGGCACCACGATGAGCGGGCCGCGCGTCGATGACCTCGAGTCGCGCTTCGCCCAGCTGTTCGACGAGTTCAACTCGCCGATCTACAACTACGTCCTGCGCATGGTCGGCGACCCCGATCGCGCTGCCGATATCGCGCAGGACACGTTCATCAAGGCGTACCGCAAGCTCGACACCGTGACCGATCCCGCTGCCGTCAAGTCATGGCTGTACCGCATCGCGACCAACACCGCCATCGACGACATGCGCCGCCGGCGCAACGTGACATCCATGCCCGACGACGCGCCGACCTTCGCCAACCGTGCCGACGGCCGGCCCGGGCCCGAGGCCGAAGTCATGGCCGCCACACTCGACGAGCGCATCCAGCGAGCGCTGATGAGCCTTCGCCCCAACCATCGCCAGTGCCTGCTGCTGAGTGACCTCGACGACATGAGCGCACAGCAGATCGGCGAGGTCATGGGCCTGTCATACGGCGCGGTGCGCACGCTGCTGTGCCGAGCTCGCGGCGAGATGCGCCGGGCGCTGGCGACCGAAGGACTGACCCGATGAGCCAGGATCGCCACGAGCCGTACGAGGAGTTGATCAGCGCATCGCTGAACAACGAGCTCAACCCCGCCGAGCGCGACCGCCTCAACGACCACCTGGACGGCTGCGAGCGCTGCCGCCAGACGCTCGCCGCCTTCTCGAACCAGCGTCGCATCATCGCCGGCCTGCACCACGTGCCGCCGCCGCGTGATCTCGGCGCTCGGGTTCGGTCCGGGATCGAGCGCGGCTCCAACCGGACGCCGTGGTGGCGCCGCCCGCAACTCGCGCTGGCCGGCATCGGTGGTGGCCTGGCCCTCGTCGCCGGCGCCCTGCTGGGCCTGGTGCTCATGAACCAGTCCGCGTCGCCGGTCGGGCAGGCATCTCCATCGGTGCCGGTCGCGGCCTCGCCCAGTTCCGGGCCAACCTCAACGCCGCTCCCGACCCTGCCGCCTCCGGCATCGGGCGACGCCGTCCCGTCGTTCAACGCCTCTCCGTCCGAGGCACCGTCCGCGGAGCCCGAACCGCAGGTCTTCCTGGCCCTGACGGGTCCGGTGGACAACCAGGTCCTCACCATCCGCGATGGGTCGGCCGGCGGCACGCTTGCCGAAGGCGCCACGGCCGGAGGTGAGCCCATCGCCGCCGCCATGTCACCCGACGGCCAGTGGCTGGCCTACATGACGACCGTCGGCGAATCAGGCATGGTCGAGATCAGCGCCACTCGCCTGTCGGAAGGGACCGTATCGACTGATCCGGACGCACGACCACCGATCGAGTCGTCGGTCGCCGTGGGCGAGACGGTGCGGCTGGGCCGGGGGGTCGAGGGCAGCGCATTCCTCGAACACCTGGCATGGTCGCCCGAATCGCTGTACCTGGCCTTTACGCTCGCCGATCCGGCCGGCACCGGCACCGATGCGTGGGTCTTCGAGCCACGCACCGCGGCGGTATCACGCCTCACCGATACGGGCTCGGCATACGCCGCCAGCTGGGTCCCGCTTGATTCCGACACGTCGCTGCTGTGGGTGAGCACGGCGGGCGACATCCCGACCAGCCATCTCATCGCGTTCCACGACGACGGCGGACCGATCGTCGCGGGCGACCCGAACGACAGCCCCTACCCGAGCGCGCAGGACGTCTTCCAGCCGCTCATCAGCCCGAATGGCGCGTTCGTCATCTTCTGGAGCGGACGCATGGCGCCGGCCGGCAGCGACTGGCAGTTCAGCGAGGGCGGTTCGCCGTGGCTGGCCGAGGTCATCTCGGACGGCCAGGGCGGTTACGAGTTCACCAACTCGCGCGAGCTGTTCAGCGACGTGACGGTCGGGCGCGATGCATTCGCATCGGCCTCCATCTCCTGGGGTGGCGACAGCGATGCATACGCTGTATGGGACGCGAACTGGATGGGCCTGCCGCAGGCGGACGACGGCAGGTACCCGGACCCGGCGCGCGTCTACTTCGGCCACGCCACCGATCCGCGCGGCCTGACCCGGTTCCATGCGATCGACGCCGACGATCTGCCCACCGATTCGTTCGTCGTTGACGTGGCAGTGGCGCCCACCGGGCGCCACCTGGTCATCACCGCGGCCCAGCCACGGGCCGGCGTCCTCGATCCACCGCGCGCCGACCTGTTCCTTGTCGAGCGCAACACCGGCAGCGTGCCCGACGCGGTGACGATCCTCGGTTCGGCCGTCGACGGCTGGTTCGGACCCGCCGCCTTCGACGTGCGCTGAGCGCCGGTATACTCGGCGTCGAGCCCTTTAACGCGGTCCGGCGAGGCCGCCAAGGAGATACCGATGAGCCAACGCCGCATCCTCGACGCGGATGACCTGCGTCGCGCATTGACCCGCATCGCGCACGAGATCGTCGAGCGCAACGGCGGCGTCGATGACCTCGTCCTGGTCGGCATTCGCAGCCGCGGGGTGCCCATCGCCCAGCGCCTGGCCGGCCTGATCGAACGCCACGAGGGCGCGGCCGTGCCGGTCGGCTCGCTCGACATCACGTACTACCGCGACGACCTGACCCGCATGGCGCACGCACCCATCGTCAAGCGCTCCGACCTCGAGACCGACGTCGCCGGACGGGTGGTGGTACTGGTGGACGACGTCCTGTACACCGGCCGCACCGTGCGCGCCGCGCTCGATGCGCTGACCGATCACGGGCGTCCGCGGGCCGTGCGCCTGGCGGCCCTGGTGGACCGCGGACACCGCGAGTTGCCGATCCGACCCGACTTTGTTGGCAAGAACCTGCCGACCAGCGAGGACGAGACGGTGCACGTTCGGCTGACCGAGACCGATGATGCCGACGAGGTCGTCATAGAGCGTGAGGAGCCCGCGGCGTGACCGTCGCCGTCACGCCTCGCACCTGGCCGTCTGGCCACCTGTTCGACCTGGCAGGCGCAGCACGCGGCCAGATCGAGGGCCTGCTCGACCTCGCCGTCGAGATGCGCGAGGCGCGTGCGGCGCGCCGGCATGCCTCGATGCTCGAGGCCGAGATCGTGGCACTGGCCTTCTTCGAGGCTTCCACGCGCACGCGGATCAGCTTCGAGCTGGCCGGAAGGGCCCTCGGCGCGACGGTGGTGGACCTCGACGTGGCCGGGAGCAGCGTCGCGAAGGGCGAGTCGCTGGTGGACACGCTTCGCACCCTGGAGCGCATGGGCACCACGACGCTGGTCCTGCGACACCAGGAGCCAGGTGCGCCGCAACTGGCCGCCCGCGCCACGGGCATGCGCATCGTCAATGCCGGCGACGGAGCGCACGCCCACCCGACGCAGGCGCTGTCGGACGCGCTCACCCTGCGGGAGGCCATCGGACCGCTCGACGGGCGCGTGGTGGCCATCGTTGGTGACGTGGTCCACTCGCGAGTCGCGCGCTCGAACATCCACTGCCTGACGGGCCTCGGAGCGCGGGTGCGCGTCGGCGGACCGCCGGAATGGGTCGCGGGATTCGACGGTTGGCCTGCCGTGGAGGTGACCACGACGCTCGAGGCGACGCTGCGTGGCGCCGATGCGGTCATGGCGCTTCGCGCCCAGCTGGAGCGAGGCGCGGAACTCCCCGAGGACCGGCTGGCCTGGCGCCTCGACAGCGACCGCATGCGCCTGGCGGCTCCCGGCGCGCCGATCCTGCATCCCGGGCCGACCAACGAGGGCGTGGAGTTGACCGCCGAGCTCGCGTCCGCTCCCGGCAGCCTGATCGGCAGACAGGTCGCCAACGGCGTTCCGATCAGAATGGCGGTTCTCGCCCGCCTCGCCGGGATGGCGTGACCGGCCCGACCGCCAACCTGCTGATCACCGGGGCGCGGCTGATCGATCCGGCCACCGGAACCGACGCCATCGGCGACCTTGCGATCAGCGACGGCCTCGTCGTGGCCGACGCGCCGGCCGGAGCCGAGCGCATCGATGGGCGCGGCCTGGTGGTCACGCCTGGCTTCTGCGACCTTCACGCGCACCTGCGCCAGCCCGGCCGTGACGGCGCCGAGACGATCGAAAGCGGCTGTCGCGCGGCGGCCCGCGGCGGATTCACCACCATCTGCGCCATGCCGAACACCGATCCGGCCATCGACTCCGCGGAGGCCGTTTCGCGGGCGGTGGCCGCAGGAGCCGGAGGGGCATGTCGGGTGCGGATCATCGGGGCCGCCAGCGTCAGGCGGGCCGGGCGCGAGATGGCGGACCTGGCGGCGATGGCGGCCGCCGGGGCGGTCGCGGTGTCCGATGACGGCTGCGCGGTCTCGGGGGCCATGGCGCGCGAGACGTTCGAACGCGTCGCTGCGGCCGGGCTGCTGCTGATCGAGCACGCGGAGGACCCATCGCTGGTGGCGGGGGGCGTCATGCGGGCCGGACCGACCGCCGTTCGCTTGGGCCTGCCCGGATGGCCGCCGGCGGCCGAACTGACCACGGTCGAGCGCGACCTGGCGCTCGCGGGAACCACCCGCGCGCGGCTGCACCTCACCCACCTGTCGTGCGCGGCGTCCATCGAGGCCGTGCGCGGCGCCAGGGCGCGTGGAGTTGCCGTGACCTGCGACGTCACCCCGCACCACCTGTCGATGGCCGACGACTGGGTGGCGGGCTCGCGCCGCTTCGCCTGGGACGAGGAGCGGGCGCCGGACCCGGCGCTGGCCTTCGACGGCCGCTGTCGCGTGAACCCGCCCCTTGCGTCGCGTGCTGACGCGCTGGCCCTGCTGGCGGCAGTGGCGGACGGCACGATCGACTCGATCGCCACCGATCACGCGCCGCACCCGGTCGAACGCAAGCTGGCACCGTTCGCCAGCGCGGCACCGGGCCTGATCGGACTGGAGACGGCCCTGTCGCTCGGGCTGGCCGCCGTCGAGGCAGGACGCCTTGCTCTGCCGGCACTGGTCGCCGCCATGTCCACCCGGCCGGCAGCGATCATCGGCGAGGCTCGCAGCCTGGCGGTGGGCGCCACGGCCGACATCGTCGCCTTCGACCCGGCCGCTCGCTGGCGGGTCGACGCCACGACCCTGGAGTCGGCCTCGTCGAATACGCCGCTGCTGGGGATGGAGCTGCCCGGCGTCGTGCGGTTGACGGTGGGCGATGGCCGGATCACGTATCGGTCCTGACCGGCGCCCGGCGACCCTGGCGCCGATGTGGGACCATGCGGCGGCCACTCGCCACCGGATGTCGCACGAGGACCGGCTTGTCAGTTCGTCATAACGAGGAGCTCGACCCCAGCGCGGGACCCGGGTTCGGATGCTTCGTCACCCAGGCGATCGGGTTCACCCTCATCCTGTTCCTGGTCGCGGTCGGGCTGTTCACGTTCCACTGGCCGGCGTGGCTGCTGATAGCGCTCCTGGTCGTCACGCTGGTCCTGCTGTTCGGGCTCAGCATGACCGGCGTGTTCCTGCTCCGCGTATTCTTCGCGGAGCGGCGGCGACGTCGTGGCCGGCATGCCGGCGTGGCCACCGAGGCCCACGCTATCGACACCAGCAA
>JADLBB010000117.1 GCA_020848055.1 Chloroflexota bacterium
CCACCAGGCGCTTGCGCCCGGGCTCGTCCAAGAGCGCGAACAACTTGGAGTGCTGGAGCAGCAGGTCCGGCGGCAGGTCGGCCATCCTGCGGACAATGCCCGCAAGCGGCACCCTGCGTCCACCGTCCACGGGATCGGATCAACTTCAGTTGCCCGGCGCCAGAGCGAATGGGATTACTGGGCCGGATCCTCCGCCAGCCGGAACATCGCAGCCCGGGCAAAGTATCCGGTGCCCTCGCCCGGACCATCCTCCACGCCGGGCTCATAGTGAGTATCGTGCGCGGACGCGGAGTTGACCATGGCGAACGCGGCGCCTTCGTCGAGCTCGCCGAACGCGTGCTCGCCAATGTGCAGGTCGACGGGCTCGTCGAGGTGCATGTGGACCACCATGCTCCGCAACAGATAGCCGGTTGCGGAGCTGCGGCACGTGGACCGACCGTCCTCCTCCATGTCGATGAGAGCGGGCGGATCCATCGCCGGTACGAGAGCCCAGAAGCTGCCGCCCTCGAAGAGGGTGCCGCGCGCGTCCGTGAGGCGGGCGTAGGCACTCTCGTCGTCATCCGCCGCGCTCAGGAAGGTCGGTCCCTCGCTTTGCGCGATGGCCAGCTCGACTCCCGGCGGGGGCCAGACCTGGATGATGGCGGCCAGCCGGCCGGTGGCGACCAAAACGGCGCGCAGGCTCGTCGGCCCTTGATACTCGAGCGTCACCTCGCCGTAATCGTTGGTATAGCCGGCGGCCACATCGATGTCGCCACCCTGCACCTCCGAGCAGGGCGGCGTCGGCGTGCACGCGGCGAGCATGCTGAGCGCCGCAAGGGTCGGTGCTCTAGTGATTGATGCCATTGCGGTCCGCCGAGTAGTCCCAGTTCTGGTTGAGCGTGCCGCCAACCGCATTGGCCTCGCCATCGAGCTCGTCGAACGGCGGGGTGAGATAGATCCAGAACGCGTCCTGCATCCAGTCCATCATGTCGTTGAAGGTGGGAGGCGAGCTGCCGTCGGTGTGCACGTCCCAGAACGTCCTGAGCCAGTCGACCTCTACGCCGTGGTCGTTGATGTTGCCGCCACAGGTCTCGAGCAGCGCCAGGGGGAAGGATGCCGGCGATGAGAGATCGGAGAGTGAGGCCTCACAGTCGACGGCGGGCTTTGAAGCCTTGTAGTACTGGAATACGCAGTTGCTTTGATGGTGGGAGTTCCAGACGTCCGCCGAGTAGAAGTGCGCGAAGCCCTCGCTGAAGGCGCAGGACTGGTACTCTTCGGAACCCATGGAATGCTCGCCATTGCTGGCTGCGCATGTAGCGTCGGCGTAGGCACAGTCCCCGGCCGGAAGACCCCGTAGATGGGCAATGCGGTGGCCGAGCTCGTGGGACACCGTGAACTTCTCGTCCGCATCCGCTTGCCGAAGGGTGATGATGCCGGAGCCACGATCGTATCTTGAATCACCACCGGCCGACAATCGCACCGTGTAAGTCTGGTTGGTCAGCCCGCCAGCATGCCGATAAAGGGAGTAGGCATCGGCGGCGTAGGCCCGGAACATCGCGAGGGACATGGCGAGCGCGGGTGCGATGGTGATCGTGCTGGTAAAGCTGCACCCGCCGCTGGCGCAGCTGAAATAGGCGGCGCCGTTGAAGGTCGCATACGAGTTACCTGAGTCCGCGTTCTGCACGTAGAGCTGGTTTCCCTGGATGGTCCCTCGGCTGTAGATGAGGTAGCTGACGGAGAAGAACTGCCCCGAGTGGGTCACGGGCACGCTCGGTGTGCAGCCAGCGCCCGGGTCGCCGGAGCCAAGGCCATCGCCGAGGTAGCCATTGAAGACGCTGCCGTCGCCGAGGAGGACGCGGCTTCCATACAGGATCTTCGCTGACCCGCTGGTCCAGTTGTCCTCGATGGTGCCGTCGTCCAGCGTTTCGCGAGCGGAATCCTGGTAGGTCACCGCCGCCTTGAAGCAGAGCCTGACGTTGCTCGTTAGAGAAGGGGCGCTGGTCGAGAGCGCGAGCACGGTGAGGGCGACGAGGCTCATGGCTCGACCTCCTCCTCTTCCTCCGTGGCATAGACCGGCGGCGGCGCCACGCCCTCCTTGATGATGGCGACGCCGTCCGGTGACCCCGCTGCCTCCGCGGGCCATACCGACATGGCGTTGTCGGCATCGAGCACCGCCACCAGCCCCTTGACGGGGAGCAGCGCGACTGAGCCGGCGAGGTAGCTGGCGACGAGGTGCCCGGCGTCGAGCGCACGCAGGCGCGTGCGCAGGAGCGCGGGCTTGCCGCGGTACAGCTCCCAAATGGGGAGCCCGACTTCGAGGAGGCCATCGTCCGCGGTGGCAAACGCAGCCGGCGCTTGGAACGTCGATACCACGAAGCCGAGCGGATCGATCAGCGTCACCTCCACATCGAGATCCGAGGCATGGATGGCCGGATCGATGGCAACCATCATCACCGGCTGCTCGGTGAGATCATAGATACGCTCATCGAGCGGGACTATCGCGGCGAGCCGTGCCGGTTCACCCGGCTCGTTGCAGACGGTGCCGGGTGGCTCTCCGAGCGCTTCGACGGCGGTCAGCGCATTAGCAATATCGACGTCGCCGGGGGGGGGGGGGCGGGGTCGCGTGCACGGTGCCGCCAAGGATCGCCGTCCCCGCAGCAACCAGCACGCACGAGCTGAGCTTCACTGTTCCTCCGAGTCCTGCGCCGGTACCACGATAGGAGGGTGAACCTCAAGGGGTCGGCCCCGCCTTGGCGCAGTGCGCAGCGCCCGTGCCAACATGCCCGCGATGCGCCATCTCCGCCCGCTCGCTTTGGTCGTGGCCCTGCTCGCGAACGCGTGCACCCTGGTGGTTCTCGACGACGCGCTGACGGC
>JADLBB010000118.1 GCA_020848055.1 Chloroflexota bacterium
AGTCCCGCCAGGCCGATGCACCACCGGTTGTCCCGCCAGCCGGCCGCGCGGCGCGCGGCGCTCGGCAGCCCGGCGATCAGCAGCAGCACCGCCCCGACCAGCATCGGGAGGCCGGCAGTCGTGGCGCGGTGCACGAGCAGCCCGGTGCCCATGACCGAGGGGATGCGGAAGTACGGCCAGTCGGTCAGCCACTGGTTGTCGTAGCTGTGGTTGGCGATCAGGTCCAGCGGCGTACCAGCCCCCGTCGCGACGTCGCGGATGAACAGCGTCCAGCCCAGCCCACCGGCGAAGACGGCCAGGGCGGCGGCGATGGCGGCCGCCCGCACCGCGCCGCGGTCCCGTACCAACCGCCGCGCGAGGCTGAAGACCAGCAGGGCCAGTGCGCCGGTCAGGACGGTGGACTGCACGACCATGGCCGGCACGCTGAACAGTCCCGCGGCCTGGGCGAGGATCGCGGCATGAAAGTCGGCGAACCAGTGGTAGACGAGGGGGACGCCGGCGAAGTAGGGGACCTGGGGCGGGAAGTTGCCGCCGGCGTTGAGGGTCTCCGCGATCGACAGGTGCACGCCGAGGTCGCTCCAGTTCGAGCCGCCCGAGCTGATGCCGGTCGCGGTCGTGCGCCACAGGCCGACGCCGAGGGTCACGCCCACCACCGCCATCCCCGCCAGAGCCACGACCACTGCACCGGCACGGGGCAGTCGGCCCGCGCTCAACCGTCCTTGCCACGCGGCGAGCGGGACCGTGGTGGCCACGATGGCGAGTGCCGCAAAGACGACGCCTCGAGCGTAACCGCCCGCCAGGTGGCTGAGCCAGAAGACGAGGTGGGTAGAGATGGCCACCGACAGCACGACGCCGAGTCCGATCCGACCGGCCGCGTCGATACGGGGTCGGACGGAGCCGATCAGCACCCAGCCCGGGACGAGCAGGAGCAGCGGCCACGCCAGCGGGACGGCCAGGGAGGGGATGAACCACGCGGCAAGCAGGCCGACGGCCGTGGCCGCGGCTGCCAGCACCGCACGGCCGGCACGGGTCGTCATCGGGAGCGGATGATACGACGGGTCGGCATACTCGCCCGATGGAGCGCCCAGACCGATCCCCGCTCGTTGCGGCCGCGGTCGTGACGGCCGCGTCCTTCGTGCTGCTGGGGATGGCGGTGAGCGCAGGGGTGACCGCCGGGTTCGATAGCCGCGTCACCGAATGGGTGCGAATGCCAGCCCTGGCGTGGCTGCAGCCGGTGACCGAGGCGGGTTCCACGCCGGCGATCGTTGCCGTGGCGGCGGTCGTCCTGGTCGTCGGCTGGTTGACGGGGCGATGGCGCGACGCCATGGCTGGAGCGCTTGCCATCGGCATCGGCGCATTGGCGGTCGAACTCATCAAGCTCGTCGTGGGACGCGCTCGGCCGGACCTCCTGGACCCGGCCCTGGTGGAGACGGGATTCAGCTTTCCGTCGGGCCACACCGCCAACGCGACCGTCGCCTACGGGGTGCTGGCCTGGCTCATCGGCCGTGCGACAGCGTGGACGGTGGCCGGGATCGTCACGTTTGGGGTGGGCCTTTCGCGGGTGTGGCTGGGAGTCCATCACCCGACCGATGTCCTGGCCGGATGGCTGTTTGGGGCGACGGTCCTGTTGTTGCTGGCGGCGCTCAACCGCCCCGCGCCGCCTGGGCCAGGCGAGGGATCGGCTCACGCGGATCGAGCAGGGCCACGATCCGATCCACCTGTGCCCGGCTGAGGCGCTCCTCGGCGCTCACCAGCGCCGCCAGGCGCCCGGGGTCGCGCTCGACGACGATCCCGATCTGTTCGCCCGGCGTGCCGCTCACGTCCATCGGGACGTCAGGCGCCAGGACGGCACCAACGGTCGCGGGCAGGCCGGCACGTTCGAGCAGGAGCGACAGGCGGTGGCCGGCAAGTCGCGCGGTGGTGACCGAGATCGCCTCCCACGGCACCCACGATCCGGTTGACCGGTTCCAGCGGTACCAGTGACCGTTGCGGCGCTCGAACCGGCCGCGCTCGCCGGCGAGGGTCAGCGCCCACGTCCCGCCCGGTCCGACCAGCACCGCGTCGATCGGCTCCGGGGCGCCGGGCGACACGGATCGGAACCAGTGGAAGCCGTCGTCCAGGCGCCGCCCGAGATCGGAGGCCAGCCGATCCGGATGGGACAGCCCGGGAAGGCCCAGGCGACGCGGTCGGGATGTGGTGTGGACGATCATGGCCTGCTCGAGCCGGGTCGGGGATGTGCGTCGGATGGGCAGGACCGAGTGTAGCGTGCCGGCCAACCCGCGCCCACCCGGCCGGCGGCGGGCGAGGCCGTATCATGCGGGCCATGGCTGATTCGGAGTCGTCGCTGACCGATGCGGTGCGCACCCTGCTGGCAGAGATCGGGGAGGACCCGACACGCGAGGGCCTGGCCGGCACCCCGGACCGCGTGCGCCGCATGTACGACGAGCTGACGGCGGGCTATCACGTCGATCCGGACGCGCTGATCAACGGCGCCTGTTTCAGCGTCGAGTACGACGAGATGGTCGTGGTGCGCGACATTGAGTTCTTCAGCCTGTGCGAGCACCATCTGCTGCCGTTCCACGGGCGGGCGCACGTCGGATACCTGCCCCGCGGCAGGGTCATCGGGCTGTCCAAGATCCCGCGCATCGTCGACATGTACGCGCATCGGCTGCAGGTGCAGGAGCGGCTGACGGTGCAGGTGGCCGACTTCCTGACCGAGCGGCTCGAGCCCAAGGGCGTGGCGTGCGTCGTGGAGGCAACGCATCTGTGCACGATGATGCGTGGCGTGAAGAAGCACGACGCGACCATGGTCACCTCGGCCATGACCGGAACGTTCCGGCGCGACGCCAGGACCCGTGGCGAGTTCATGGGCCTGATCGGCAAGGGCGGTGGCTGATCTGGTGGTTGGGGCCGCATCCCGACTTGATTCGTAACTGCTTCGGTTACGAATGCGATCGGATCATGCCCTCACGCCATCGACCACGCTGGCCGGCGGCTAGAATCGGCTGCGCATGAGCCAGAGCGACACGCCGATCCGGATCCTCATCGCCAAGCCCGGCCTGGACGGCCACGACCGCGGGGCCAAGGTCCTCGCGCGCGGGCTGCGCGACGAGGGTTTCGAGGTCATCTACACCGGCCTGCGCCAGACGCCGGAGATGATCGCCGATGCCGCCGAACAGGAGGACGTGGACGTCGTCGGCCTGTCGATCCTGTCGGGCGCGCACATGGCGCTGCTTCCACGCACCGTCGAGCTGCTGCGCGAGCGTGGCATGAACGACGTCCTGGTGGCCGCGGGAGGGATCATCCCCGACGCCGACGTTACAAAGCTCAAGGAGGCGGGCGTGGCCGAGATCTTCGGCCCTGGGACGTCCATCGGACAGATCGCGCGCTACTTCCGCGAGCACGTCCAGCGACAGGCGTGACCGCGCCGGGCAACCCGCCCACGAGCGACGAGGCCACCGGCCTTGTCACCGGGCTTGCCACCGGCGGTCGCCGCCCACTGGCCCGCCTGCTGACGCGGATCGAGAACGGCGACCCATCGGTCCGGGCGTTGCTGCCGGCGTTGTTCGTGGCGGGTGGCAACGCGCACCTGGTCGGCATCACCGGGCCGCCGGGCAGCGGCAAGTCGACCCTCGCCAACGCCCTGACCGCCGAGTGGCGCCGTCGCGGCCGCCGGGTCGGCATCCTGGCCGTCGATCCGAGTTCGCCGTACACGCGTGGCGCCATCCTGGGTGACCGCATCCGGATGATGGACCACGTCGCCGATCCCGACGTCTTCATGCGTTCGATGGCTTCCCGGGGCGAGCTCGGCGGCCTGGCCGCCACGACCTGGATCGCCGCCGCCGCCCTGGACGCCGCGGGCTTCGACCCGGTGCTGGTCGAGACGGTCGGCGCGGGCCAGTCCGAGGTCGAGGTCGCCCGACTGGCCGAGACGACGGTCGTGGTCGAGGTGCCCGAGATGGGCGACGAGGTGCAGGCCATCAAGGCCGGGCTTCTGGAGGTCGCCGACATCATCGCGGTCAACAAGGGCGACCGGCCCGGCGCCGACCGCGCCGCGCGCCAGTTGCGCGCCATGCTCTCCACGGCCGGCGGTCGCATCGAGCGCAAGCCCCCGCCGGTGCTGGTCACGACCGCGCTGACCGGCGACGGGGTGGGTGCCCTGGCCGATGCGATCGAGGCCCATCGGTCGGTCGCGCGCGAGCCCCTGGCCGCCCGTG
>JADLBB010000119.1 GCA_020848055.1 Chloroflexota bacterium
GACGTGTCCGCCACGCCGCGCACGCTGAAGATGATGTGCTGCGCACCGGCCTCGGCGAGGCCGCCGAAGCGCTCGACGGTCGCATCGGCCGCTTCTTCGAGTGGGTCAACGGAGGTCAGCACGGTCTTCTCGATCTCGTCGTAGGGGCGACCGAGACTCTCGCAATGCTCGCGCAGCACGGCGAGCTTGTCGCGCACGAAGTCCGGCGATCGGCCGAACAGGTTGCAGGCGTCGGCGTACTGGGCGACCAGGTGCAGGGTCTTGCGCTCGCCGCCGCCGCCGACCAGGATCGGCACCCGTGGCCGGCTGATCGACTGCGGCGAGTTGATCAGGTGCGAGGCGCGCACCCGCTTGCCCTCGAAGGCCTCGTGCGTGCCCGACCCGCCCGACCACATCTCGCGCGCCATGCGCAGCGTGTCCTCGAGCCACTCGAACCGCTCGCCGAGCGGCGGGAAATCGAAGCCGAGGCCCTTTGACTCGTACTCGTTCCACGCTGCACCGATCCCGAACCAGGCGCGGCCGCCCGACAGCACGTCGAGCGTGGTGGCCGCCTTGATCCACAGGCCCGGTGGACGATAGTGAACGCCGCCGACCATGAGGCCGATGCGGGCGCGGTCGGTGTGCGCAGCGATGAAGCCCAGGGCCGTCTGGCCCTCCAGCATCGGGGCCTCGGGCGGACCGAGGCCGTGGATCTGGAAGAAGTGGTCCATGACCCAGATCGAGTCGAAGCCCGCATCGTCCGCGGTCCGAGCGACCCGGGCCAGGGTGGGGCCGATGGCCTCGGTCCCACCCGGCCAGGTGAAGCTGCTGATCTGGAGGCCGAACTTCATCGGCCCATGTTAGGGGCTGTCAGCCGGCGTCGAACCCGATGTACATGCCCGAGGCGTAGTGGCCGGGCACGTTGCAGATGCCGACGTACTTGGCCGCATCCAGCGTGGCGCTGAACGACTTGGTCTCGCCCGGCTCGATGTCCTCGACCTCGCCCATGGAGGTGAGGGCCGGATCGTCCTCGTCGACCTCGGGCTCGTCGGACTCGATGGGCAGCGAGTCGGCGGCAAGGTCGGTCTTGAACACGACGAACTCGTGCTCCATCGTGCCGTCGTTGGTGACGTTGAACGTCACCTTGCCGGCCGGTATGTCGGTTCGGTCGAAGGTGATCGAGAACTCCTTGAGGCTCACGTTCACCACCGTGCCCTGGTCGCCGCCACCGGTGCTGGCGGCCGCCGACGGCGATGCCGCCCCGCCGCTGCAGGCGGTCATGGTGGCGAGCATGGCAAAGACGGCCACGGCGACGCTTCCCGGCCGCCTCATTGTCAGTAGGGTCATTGTTCCTCCTCGGTGTGAGGGCCCTGGAGGCACGGGTCGCACGGCGTTGAGGTCTGCACTCGGCACGGGGCCACGTTGGCGGACCAAGCATACGCCGGGACGCGGGCATCCGCGCCCGCGCCCCGGCCTGCAGCTACCTGCTCAGGCCTGTCCGTCGGCCAGGCCGCCGCCGAGGTAAGCGTCGTAGGCGGCCATGTCGAAGAAGCCGTGGCCCGACAGGTTGAACAGGATGACCCGTTCCTCGCCAGCCTCGCGCGCCGCCAGTGCCTCGTCGATGGCAGCACGGATTGCGTGGGACGACTCCGGCGCGGCGATCAGGCCCTCGGTTCGGGCGAACTGCACGGCCGCCTCGAAACAGGCGGTCTGCGGGTAGGCCTTCGCCTCGACGAAGCCCTGGTCCACCAGGTGCGAGACCATCGGCGCCATGCCGTGGTAGCGCAGCCCGCCGGCGTGAATCGGCGCGGGCACGAAGTCGTTGCCGAGCGTGTGCATCTTGAGCAGCGGCGTCGTCCCGGCGGTGTCGCCGAAGTCGTAGCGATACTCGCCCTGCGTCAGGCTCGGGCACGAGGCCGGCTCGACCGCCAGGAAGCGAGTCTGCCTTGTGCCAGCCAGCCGATCCGCCAGGAACGGGAAGGCCAGCCCGGCGAAGTTCGACCCGCCGCCGGCACAGCCGATGACGACGTCCGGCTCCTCGCCGGCCATCCCCATCTGTGCGATCGCCTCCTGACCGATGACGGTCTGGTGCAGCAGCACGTGGTTGAGCACGCTGCCGAGCGCGTACTTGGTGTCGTCGCGGGTGGCGGCCTCCTCGACGGCCTCGCTGATGGCGATGCCCAGGCTGCCGGTCGAGTCCGGGTCGGCGGCCAGGATGGCACGGCCGGCGTTGGTCTGATCCGACGGCGACGGGACGACGGTCGCTCCGAAGCTCTCGATGAAGCTGCGGCGGTACGGCTTCTGCTCGTAACTGACGCGGACCATGAAGACCTTGGTCTCGATCCCGAACATGGCGCCCGCGAAGGCGAGGGCGCTGCCCCACTGGCCGGCGCCGGTCTCGGTCACGAGGCGCGTCACCCCCTCGGCGCGGTTGTAGTACGCCTGCGCGATGGCCGTGTTCGGCTTGTGGCTGCCGGCCGGCGAAACCGACTCGTTCTTGAAGTAGATCCGGGCCGGCGTGTCGAGCGCGCGCTCCAACCCGATGGCCCGTTGGAGCGGCGTGGGCCGGTAGATGCGGTACGCCTCGCGCACCTCCTCGGGAATCTCGATCAGCCGCTCGGCGCTGACCTCCTGGCGGATGAGCTCCATCGGAAACAGGGGCGCCAGGGCTTCGGGCCCGATCGGCTCTCGTGTGGCCGGGTGCAACGGCGGCGGCTGCGGGACGGGCAGGTCGGCCGCGATGTTGTAGTAGTGCGTCGGCAGCTCCGATTCGGGGAGCACGAAGCGACGCTGGGTGCGGGTGATGGTGACCGTCATCGGTCTGAACCTCCGTGAGAACAACCAGACCCCTTCGCCTCAACGGGCGAGGGGGTCGTCTCACGGTGCCACCGTTGTTCCCGGGGTTGTTCTCGTCCCCGGCTCGTTCGGCCACGGAGCCGATGCCGGCGCCGCTGGCGCGCGCCATTCGACTCGATGGTCTCGGCCTTGATATCGGTGCCTCTCCGCCGGTGGCTAGTTGCGCATTGGGCTTTCGCCGCCGGAGCTCGCAGGTCCATTCGCCGATCGCGTCGCCGCCGGGGTCTCAGCCTTCCCGGCTCCCTGTGGGCGCGTGTGATGCGGGTACTCGTCCCGGTCGTCGCCGTCTTCTGATGTGCGGTGGACGTTAGTCGCTGGCGTGGCCCGGCGTCAAGCGTGGGGCGGGAGGGCCGCGGTTTGCCGCGCGCATCAACGGCCGAAACCTGCGGACGCAGGTTCAGCGCCGCACAATGCAGCCCCGGCGCGGCCCAAGGGGCCTACTGCAGGATGAGCGCTGCATCAGCCGCCGGGCGCCACGCAGAACGGACGTAATGCGGCCCTGGGCCGGCACCTGCCGGTTGTGGTGGTCGCACCCACCACGCAACCGGCGAAGGGCCGCACGCCCAACGCCCGGCGCCGTAGGATCAACGCGTGACTGACTTCAACGAACGAGCCGACGTCGTCATCGTCGGCGGGGCCATCGTCGGCAGCAGCGTCGCGACGTTCCTGGCCATGCGACAGGACTTCGGCGGGCGCATCGTGGTGGTCGAGCGTGACCCGACCTTCCGCACCAGCTCGACCACGCTGTCGGCGGCCAGCATTCGGCTCCAGTACAGCACCCCGCTGAACATCGAGATCAGTCGCTTCGGCGTCGAGGTCATCAAGCATCCGGACCGATACCTCGCCGTGGACGGCGAGGTACCCGAGTTCGACTTCGTGGAGAACGGCTACCTCTTCCTCGCCACCGATGCGGGCCTCGCCACCCTCGAATCGAATCACGCCGTCCAGCGCCAGCACGACGTTCCGGTGGTGCTGCTGACACCGGCGGAGCTGCACGCCCGCTTCGACTGGATGAACGTGGACGATCTCGCTGCAGCCTCACTCGGACTGGCCGACGAGGGCTGGTTCGACTCGCACGCGCTGCTCCAGGGGTTCCGTCGCAAGGCGCGTTCGCTCGGCGTCGTCGAGCGAACGGGAGAGGTGGTGGCGATGGACATGGACGGCGACCGGGTGGCCGGCGTCCGCCTGGCGGACGGCGCCATCATCGGCGCCGATTGGGTGGTGAATGCGGCCGGACCGCGTGCCGCCTCGGTGGCGGCGATGGCCGGGGTCGAGCTTCCTGTGCACCCGCGCAAGCGGCACGTCTACCACGTGGAGGCACCGGTCAAGCTGGGAGCGGCACCGCTGACGATCGATCCGACCGGGGTCTACTTCCGCCCCGAGGGCCCGGCCTACATCACCGGCTTCTCGCCACGCGAGGGCGAGCCCGATCCGGACACCCTCGACCTCGCCACCGATCGCGCGCCGTTCGAGTCCAGGGTATGGCCGGCGCTGGCGCATCGGGTGCCGGGCTTCGACCACGCGCGCCTGCTCGACACGTGGGCCGGCCACTACGAGGTCAACACGCTGGACCACAACGCGATCGTCGGCCCCCATCCGCGCATCCACAACCTGCTGTTCGCCAACGGCTTTTCCGGCCACGGGCTGCAGCAGGCGCCGGCCGCGGGGCGAGGACTGGCCGAGTGGATCGCCATGGGCCGATGGCAGACGATCGACCTGTCTCCGCTGGGCTACGAGCGCGTGGAGCGCGACGAGCCGATCCGCGAGCTGAACGTCGTCTGATTCGCGTCTAGTCCGCCGGGCGCTCCAGTCGGGCGCGACCGATGCGAACGAGCGAAGAGAGGCCGTCGAGCTGGGTCCGCAGAGCCAGTTCGCCCGCAGCCGTGAGGCGATAGGGCCGCCGGCGCTGCTCCGCCTCCATCGGCTCGATCAGGCCACGCGCCTCGAGGCGCGCCAGCGCGGCGTACAGCGTGCCCGGACCGATCGGTGAGCCACTGATGGCTTCCGCGTCCGCCATGATCGCGTAGCCATGCCGGGGTCCGGCTCCCAAAGAGATGAGGATGAGGATGGCTGGCTCGGCAAACCGACCGAGATCTCCTGCGCCTTCGGTCACGCGCAGCCCACGTCCGGCGGCCTGGCGTCGCGGAACGTGATCGTCCCGGCCGGCGGCCCCTTGACGATCTCTCGCGTATCGATCACGACGGTCCCATCGCGATCGATGCGAACCGGGAAGCGATCCATGCCGCGCGGCGCCGGACCAAGCTGCATCTTCTCGCCGATGATGTGGTACGTGCTCTGATGACACAGACACTGGAAGCGCCCGTTGTCGCAGGCGGCCGGGACCATGCAGCCGAGGTGCGGACACTTGCGCCACAGCGCCAGCAGGTCGCTCGCCGAGACGGCCGTGCCGGTCACCGGCAGGTCAGTTGCCCATGCCTTGGCGGCAGGCACGTTGACCAGGAACGCCCGGGCTGGCCTGAACTCGAACGGGCGTCCATCGTCCCATGCCGGCCAGAGCCCTCGAATGTCGTCCAGCGTCCCGACCCGATGTTCGACGCCGATGCCGTCGGATGGCGGGGGCGCCAGGAACGCGAGCGTCCCGCCCAGGAATTCAAGCGAGAGCAGTCCGACCCCGGCTCCCAGCATCCGGCGCAGGAACGAGCGCCGGGTGACGTCCCCGGCCGGAGGACCGGTCACGGCGCCGAACGGCGGTGAAACCGAGGCTGGCGCCACGCCCGCGGACAAGAGCTGGGCTGGCGGCAGGACGGACGGGCTGGCGGCAGCCACGGCAGGGCGAACGAGGCGCGGGTGCAGGCGCGCGTCGAGCGCCCCGGCGGCGAGATCGAACAGGTCGCGCAGCCGCATCGGCCGATGATCCACGAGGTCGACCATCTCGGCCTCGTACCGATCACGCCACGCTGCCGGATAGAGTC
>JADLBB010000120.1 GCA_020848055.1 Chloroflexota bacterium
GCGGTGACCGCTCGCATCCAGGCGCTGGAGCGGGCGCTCGGCACCGATCTGATCGCCCGCAGCCGGGGCGGCAGTCAGTTGACCGATGCCGGACGCGCGTTCCTGCCATTCGCCGAGCGCGCGATGGCCGCGATTGCCACGGGTCGCCAGGCGGTGACCGACGTCCTGAGCGGCACCGGCGGCCGGTTGACGATCGGGGCCGCCCCGGCGGTCAGCACGTACGTCCTGCCGGCCGTCCTGCATCGGTTCCAGGCGGATCATCCACTCGTTCAACTGTCGGTGCGCAGCGGACACTCCGAAGAGGTGCTCGAGCTCGTGCTCCGCGAGGAGGTCGAGGTCGGCCTGATGCGACCGATCCCGCATGCGGAGATCACGGCCTCGTCGCTGTACGAGGACGAGCTCGTGCTCGTGGTCCACCGCGGGCACGCATTCGCCGCACGGGGGGAGATCCGAATGGAGCAGATGGGCACCGAGCACCTGATCCTGTTCGACCGCACCAGCTCGTACCACGAGCTGACGAGCGCGATCTTCCGCCAGGCCGGCATCGCGCCGCGCGGTTACCTCGAGGTCGACAACATCGACGCCGCCAAGCGCATGGTCGAGCAGCGCCTGGGGATCGCGCTGCTGCCGCTCACCAGTGTCCAGGCCGAGATCGGCACGGCGCGGCTGGCCCCGGTGCGCGTCGTCGACATGCCGCCGGTGCGCCGGCAGATCGTCGTGGCCCGCCGGCGCGACGCCGGCGAGCCGTCGAGGATCGTCGGTGACTTCCTAGGGACATTGGCGGCACTTCGGCCGGGACAGTCGCGCGATCAGCGCTTCCTGGCCTGAGACGCGCCGGTCGGACCGGTGCTCCGCCAGCACGGTGGCGGTCCTACAATCGAGCGCATGACAGATGACGTGCGGACCGAGACCGGGGCCATTGAGAACCTGCTGCGCGAGGAGCGGACCTTTCCGCCGCCCGCGTCCTTCGTGGCCGACGCGCTCCTGTCCGATCGCGACATCCTGGCCCGCACCGCCAGCGAGGAGGGGTTCCGCGCGTTCTGGACCGAGGAGGGCAACCGGCTCGACTGGATGGAGCCGTGGAGCGAGCTCTATTCCTGGGAGGTGCCGTACGCCAAGTGGTTCATCGGTGGCAAGCTCAACGTCAGCGTCAACTGCCTCGACCGTCACGTCGCCGCGGGCCTCGGCGACCGGGTCGCCTATTTCTGGGAGGGCGAGCCGGGGGATTCGCGCACCATCACCTACGCCGAGCTGCTGGACGAGGTGTGCCGCTTCACCAACGCGCTACGCTCCCTGGGCGTGCGCAAGGGCGACCGCGTCGCCATCTACATGCCGATGATCCCCGAGCTGCCGGTTGCGATGCTGGCCTGTGCGCGCATCGGTGCGCCGCACTCGGTCGTGTTCGGCGGCTTTTCGGCCGATGCATTGGCCGGACGGATCGAGGACGCCGCCTGCACGGTGGTCATCACCGCCGATGGTGGCTACCGCAAGGGCGCCAGCGTGCCTCTCAAGCGCAATGCCGACGAGGCGATCGCGCGAACCACCTCGGTCGAGCACTGCGTGGTCGTCAGGCGCACCGGCGAGGAGGTGCACTGGTACCCGGATCGCGACCACTGGTACCACGACCTGGTCGCGGGCCAGCCGGCGGTCGCCGATCCGGAGCCGATGGACTCCGAAGACCTGCTGTACCTGCTCTACACGTCGGGCACCACGGCGCGGCCCAAGGGCATCATGCACACCACCGCCGGCTACCTGGTCGGGGTGGCGTCCACGCATCGGTACATCTTCGACCTGCATCCGGAGACCGACGTGTACTGGTGCATGGCCGACATCGGCTGGGTCACCGGCCACAGCTACATCGTCTATGGACCGCTGGCCAACGCCACCAGTGGGATCATCTACGAGGGCGCCATCGACTTCCCCGATCGTGACCGATGGGCGCAGATCGCAGCGAAGTACCGCGCCACGATCCTGTACACCGCGCCGACCGCCATCCGCGCGCTGATGAAATACGGCCACACCGAGTTCGAGCGCGACGACCTCTCGTCGCTGCGCCTGCTGGGCAGCGTGGGCGAGCCGATCAACCCGGAGGCATGGGCGTGGTACTGGAAGTACATCGGCGGCGAGCGCTGCCCGGTGGTTGATACCTGGTGGCAGACCGAGACCGGCATGATCATGATCAGCCCGCTCCCCGGCATCACGACCCTCAAGCCTGGCAGTGCCACGTTCCCCTTCCCGGGCGTCATCGCCGACGTGCTGGACGAGGCCGGCAACAGCGTGTCGCTGGGCCAGGGAGGCTACCTGGTCCTCGATCGGCCGTGGCCGGCCATGCTGCGCGGCATCTACGGCGATCCGGAGCGCTACCAGCAGACCTACTGGTCACGCTACCCCGGACGCTACTTCCCCGGCGACGGCTGCAAGCGCGACGACGACGGTTACTACTGGCTGCTGGGCCGGGTTGACGACGTGATGAACGTGTCCGGCCACCGCATCAGCACTACCGAGGTCGAGTCGGCGCTGGTGGCGCATGCCGCGGTGGCTGAGGCGGCCGTCGTCGGTCGCAGCGACCCGCTGACCGGCCAGGCCATCTTCAGCTACGTCATCCTGCGGTCCGGCCACGAGCCGTCCGATGCGCTGGCGGGCGAGCTGCGAGAGCACGTGGCCGAGATGATCGGCAAGTTCGCGCGCCCAAAGCAGATCATGTTCACCCCCGATCTGCCCAAGACACGCTCAGGCAAGATCATGCGTCGCCTGCTGCGCGACATCGCCGAACAGCGCGACCTGGGCGATGTGACCACCCTGGCCGATGCAGGGGTGGTCAACACCATTCGCGAGCAGTCCGGGACCGCCGAGGAGTAGGCAGCCGTTTGACGCCTACGGTTCGCCGGTGAAGGTGATCGACACGTCGGTCCCCGAACCGTCGGACCTGGTGGTGAGGATCACGCTCCAGTCGAAGAACTTGGTCGGATGCGTCATGTTCCATCGCACCTCATCGGGGCGCTCGTCGTAGGCCAGGGTCGCCTCGTAGCCGGTGGCCTCGATGGCCGAGGGGTAGAAGTTGGCAAGGGCGTCGATCGAATCGGTCGATGCGTACCAGAAGTTCGAATAGTCCGGGCTGGTGGTGCGCGAGGTCTCCGTCGAGTTCGGTGGGATCAGCTTGGCAAGCATCCCTTCGACGCCGGCCGCCATCAGCTCATCGGCGGGGTCGTAGCACATGTCGTCGACGGCACCATGCATGCCGAACTGGGCGGAGACGAGGGAAGCTCCAAGGGTGTGGATCTGGTCGCCAATGCCATCTGCGAACGGCGTGCCCGACGCGGCGGCCCGCTCGAGCAAATCAGCCAACCGCACGGCATCGTCGCGGGTCACGCTCCAGGGCTGGCCCAACTCGGTTGGCCGATGTGGATCGGGGATGTCCTTGATCAGCTCGATGGAGGTGCGGTAGAGGGCGACGTCAACCTTCCCGCCGGGCGCGGTCTCGGTGGCCCACTCCTCGTCGGAGTTGACGTAGTAGCTGATGCTCTCCCATATCAGGTGGATCTCGGTGGCTGCCTCGCTGGCGGCAATCTGGCGCTCTTCGCAATCGGCGCCGGCGGCACCTCCGGCCGAGGGCTCCGGTCTCATCGACTCGTGGCCGCCTGCTGTTGGTTGCGGCCCGGTCGAACCGGCTGGCTGACCCTGGCTGGCTCGGTCGCCAGCGTCGGTCCCGCTCGGGTTGGTGGCGCACCCGGTGACGCCGATGAGAAGAATGGTTGCCAGGGCGGCATGAATGGATCGCATCGGCGTGGTCCTCGTGTTAGATGAACGCCATGTTCGGTGGCTGTCGCGGGACGGGAAAGGGGGATCTCCCCACACTTTGCGACGAGGCGCCGCTGGTCGCGACAGGAGCCAAGCCGCGTCCTACTCGCGACGATCGAGTGCCGGACGTCTGGTAGGATCGGCCTGCATGGTCAGAGATCGCAATCGGCGGGCAATCATCGCCGGAGCCGCCACGCTGCTGTGGCTCGGTTTCATGGTGGTCGGCCTGCCCATCATCAATACCGTGGCTCCCACCTCGGGAGGTCACGGGCCTGAGGGCACGGCCGCATTCGTCGGGCTCGTGACCGGGGTGTTCGCCGTCGGTCTCATCATGTGGGCCGCCACCGACTGACGCTGGCGCACGCACCAGGCTCGGCGCCCGATGCGCACCGCCAGGTCGTGCGCCGGATCGGGGAGGGGTCTGGGCGCTATCATCCCGCCGTGAGCCGACAACCCGAGCGGGGCCGCCCGTGAGCGGACCGTGGGATCGGCCGTCATCTCCGGGTGAGCCCGATGACGCTGAAAGTTCCGAATCGGCTGATCCATGGTCGCCGGACGATCCGTGGGCCGAGTCGAGGCGTGATCGACCCGGATGGGATGACTGGCCGCCCGCCGTACCACCCAGCGACGACTACCTGATCGACCCAGGTCCTGCGGCCGACCTGTGGTCCGAGTCGTGGGTGGATGAGGCTGCGCGCCAACCGCCGGCCCCGCAGCCTCCCGTTTACGAGCCTCCCGGCTCCGAGCCTCCCGCTTACGAGCCTCTCGTCTACCAGCCATCGGTCCCGGAGGTCACGAGCTCCGAACCAGGGGTCGACATTGAGCCCGAGACGTCTTCCGCGGTGGATGAAGCGGGTGCTGTCGCCGGGCCCGAGGCCGTTGAGCCGGTCGACCAGGCACCGGCCCCCCTGACTGATACGCGTACCACGTGGGCAGCCAGCGAATCCGATCAACCGAGTCCGGTGCTGCCGGACTGGCTGGCCGAGCCGGAGCCCGACGCAGCATGGCCTCAGCCCGAGACCCATTCCACCGAGGAAGCTTCGGAACCTCAACCCGAACCGGAACCACCCATTGGTCCATCGCCGGACGAGCCGCGGTCGAGGTCCTGGTTCAGCTGGGTCAGCGGCGCATCGGGGACGACGCCGGCATTCCTGGAGTCCGAGCCTGAGCCAGCGCCTGAGGTCGAACCCGAGCCGGAGTCACCGCCGGAACTCGATGCCGAGGCACGCCCGGAGCCGGGGGCGGAGGCCGGGGCGCAGCCCCTGGTTGAGGCTGCTCCCGATGCGTCTGCCGCGCTCGACCTGCAGGTGCCACCAGCCGACGATGCGGAACGTGACCAGCAGGCCGGGCCCGAAGCGTCCGGGCCGGGGGCGGATGACTGGTCGGAACCAGTGGAGGATCACTGGCCGGCAGCCGATGCGCTCGCGCCGCCACCGCCACCGCCCACCTGGTCGGACGATGCCGATTCGACCCGCGTCCTCCCGACCTCCTGGACCCCGCCGCCACCTCCGCCGCCGATGCCGGATGATCTCGAGCCGGAGGCAGGCGCGATGCCGGCCGGTTCGACGGCCGAGCAGGCGGTGCCGTGGCTTATCGGCTTGGTGCTGCTGCTGGCCGGCATGGTGATCGTCCTGCTGGCGCTCATCTTTGCGGGTGACGGTTCGTTGGGGGCGCGTCCGAGTCCGAGCGCGAGCCTGGCGGCGCTCCTGCCGAGCACGACGCCGAGGCCGAGCGCAACACCCGACCCGACATCGGTGCCGCCCAGCCCGTCCGCCGCACCGTCGGAGACCCCGATCGCCCTGCCCGAGTACGGCCCGCTCGAGATGGTGTACCAGGGCCGGGCGGCCGCACTGGCCCCGATCTACCTGCTGATGCATGACTTCACCACCGACAAGGACCCGACCGTGCTGGCGCAGGATCCGAATATCGACGTGCGCCGTTTCGATTGGGCGCCAGACGGGACTGTCGGAGTTGGCGTGCTCGAGGACTTCCTCGTGTCGATCGAGCCGGGCGCTGCCAAGCGGACCCTGGCGCAGGGCGTCACGACCGTGACCTTCGGCGACCGCACGGCCGACGTGTACGCGGTGCGCGTGACGCGCGACGGCGGCAACGACGTCGCCAC
>JADLBB010000121.1 GCA_020848055.1 Chloroflexota bacterium
CGCGCGGCCTCGGCCGCCGCCTCCTCGCGCCTGCGTCGTCCGAACAATGTGCCCTCCTGGTGGAATCGCCACGCGAACGCGGCGTCGGCGGTGAGTCTAGCGCGCCCGACCCCGGAGGCGCGACGAGCCGGCCGGCGTGGGCGCCATGGTACGAACGCGTCATTGTTGGCGGTACGACCCGGCCCATAGCCTTACGCGTGGAGTCCCGAATCGCACCCGTGAGCAGAGGCTGACCCATGGCGCTGGACCCGATCGAGGGGGCCGACGAGCGCCGAGCCAATCGGCGCATCCGGCGCTGCTCCGTGCGCCACGTCACGATCCTGCCCGGCGATCCACCGCTGGTGCAGGTGGACTGCCTGCTCGGTGGGCGGGACCATCCGCTGCCGCTCGGAACGTTCGACGAGGCGCGGCCGGTGTGCAACGCCTGCACCGCCAGGTCGATCTGGCGCGAGGACGAGGACTGAGGCGCCGATCACCACCGGTCCGGAAGGGGCCCCTGGAGAGCGGCCTGTAAGCCGAGTTCTGTCGTGAGCCGATGCGAGCATCGGTCACGGACGGCCATCCATCTGTGCGACCTACCCGGGAGCTGAGCGAGCCGCCTGCGCTCCCCTCTTCGGTCTTGCTCCGGCCAGAGCTTGCCGCGTTTCACTCCCCGGCGAACCGGGGCATCGTCACTGTGGCGCTGGTCCTCGCCTCGCGGCGGACGGGCGTTACCCGCTGGCCTTGCTCTATGGAGCTCGGACTTTCCTCGGACGCGGCCTTTCGACCGATGCGCCCGCGACCGTCCGGCCGCCTCCAGGGAGCCTGATTCTACGCCGGACGGGCCTCAACGGCCATCGATGGCGATGTTGCTGAGCCGATCCGCCTCGCGGTTGCGCTCGCGCGGCACGTGGCCGACGGTGTAGCCGTCGAACGAGCGCAGCAGGGCCATGGTTGCGGCGTGGATCGGGCGCAGGTCCGGGTGCTTGACCCGGTAGGTGCCGCTGATCTGTCGCGCGACCAGCTGCGAGTCCATGCGCAGGTCGACGTGGCTGGCACCGAGCCGCCGCGCCTCCTCGAGGGCAAGGCGCACCGCCGTCCACTCGGCCACGTTGTTGGTGGCGTGACCGAGCGGCTCGGCGATCTCCGCCAGCACCTCGTCGGAGGCGGCGTCGCGCAGGATGGCGCCGGCGCCAGCCGGTCCGGGGTTGCCGCGCGCGGCGCCATCGGTGTGGATGAGCAGCCTCACGCCTCGGCGCTGCCCCGGCCGCTGCTCCGCATCTCGCCGATGACCTCCATGATCGCGCCGGTGACGTTGATGCCGCGCGGGCAGGCCTCGACGCAGTTGAACACGGTCCGGCAGCGCCACACGCCGTCGGGGTCGGCCATGATCTGCAGCCGCTCCTCGGTCGCGGTGTCGCGTGAATCGACGATGAAGCGGTGCGCGTTGACGATGGCCGCCGGGCCGACGTACTTCTGGTCCGACCAGTACACCGGGCAGGCGGCGGTGCACGCCGCGCAAAGGATGCAGCGCGATGTGTCCTCGTAGCGCTCTCGGTCCTCGGGCGACTGGCGGCGCTCTCGCCCATCGGCCGGGAGGGGATCGGTGTTGATCAGGAACGGCTTGACCGAGCGGTAGGCGTCGAGGAACGGCTCCATGTCCACCAGCAGATCCTTGATGACCGGCATGGCCGGGATGGCCTCGACGGTGATCTCGGTGCCGGCGTCGCGCACCAGGTACTGGCATGCCAGCCGGTTGCGGCCGTTGATCAGCATCGCGTCCGAGCCGCACACGCCGTGGGCGCACGACCTGCGGAACGTCAGCGTGCCGTCCTGGTACCACTTGACCTGGTGCAGCAGGTCCAGGACGCGGTCGCTCGGCTCGGCCGTGACGTGGTAGGTCTCCCAGTGCGGGGCCGCGTCAATGTCCGGGTTGTAGCGGCGGATCCGCAGCTGCACGTCCATCAGTACACCCTCGACTTCGGTTCGAACTTGGTGACCGCTACCGGCCGGTAGGTCAGTTCCAGCGCATCGGTCGATGGCGGACGCGTCGCGAACGTGTGCTTCAGCCAGTTGGTGTCGTCGCGCTCCGGGAAGTCCTCGCGGGCATGCCCGCCGCGCGACTCGTGGCGCGCCAGGGCCGAGACGACGGTGGCCTCCGCGCAGTCGAGCAGGAAGCCCAGCTCGAGCGCATCGCCGAGGTCGGTGTTGTAACGAGACCCCTTGTCCTCCACCAGCAGGTGCCCGGCGCGGGCTCGCAGCGACTCGACCGCGTCGCGCGCCTGCGTCAGCAGGGCATCGGTGCGGTACACGCCGCAGTTGGAGAACATCGTCTCCTGGAGCTCGGTGCGGATAACCGCGGGCCTCTCGCCATCAGTCGAGGCCAGCAGCCCGGACACCATCTCCTGGGCCGATGCCTCCGCGGCCGGATCGGGGGCGGCCGCCGGAAGGTCGCGCAGGTCGGCGGCCATGCGCTTGCCGGCTCGGCGACCGAAGACCAGGATGTCGAGCAGCGAGTTGGTGCCCAGCCGGTTGGCGCCATGCACCGACACGCACGCGGCCTCGCCTGCCGCGTAGAAGCCGGGCACGAATCGGTCGTCCGCGCTGGCGCGCACGCGCCCATCGATATCGGTCGGGATGCCGCCCATGGCGTAATGGGCCGTCGGCTGGATCGGCACCAGGTCGGTCAGCGGGTCGAGGCCGAAGTATGTGCGGATGAAGCCGCTCATGTCGGGCAACTTGTGCTCCAGTACCTCGGCGCCCAGGTGCCGAACATCGAGGTGCACGTAGTCGGCGCCGCCGATGCCGCGGCCCTCGGCGATCTCGAGATAGATGCTGCGGCTGACGACATCGCGGCTGGCGAGGTCCTTGAGGTTCGGCGCGTAGCGCTCCATGAACCGCTCGCCCGAATCGTTGAGCAGGACGCCGCCCTCTCCGCGCATGGCCTCCGACAGCAGGAAGCCCAGCTTGTACATACCGGTCGGGTGGAACTGGTAGAACTCCATGTCCTCCAGCGGCAGGCCGCGCCGCAGGGTGATGGCCATGCCGTCGCCGGTCAGGGTGTGCGCGTTGGAGGTGACCTTGAAGACCTTGCCGTAGCCGCCGGTCGCGAACAGGACTGCCCGCGCCCGGAAGGCGTGCAACTCGGTCGTGGCGACCTGCAGCGCGACCACCCCGGTCACCGGCCCGGACGGGCCGTCGGGCAGCGCCAGGTCCAGCACCTGGTACTCGTCGAAGAAGTGGATCTCGTGCTGGATGCACTGCTGGTACAGCGTCTGCAGGATGGC
>JADLBB010000122.1 GCA_020848055.1 Chloroflexota bacterium
GACCAGCGCCGCCGGACAGCTTGGCGACCGTCGCGCCGGTGCCCGCACCGACTCGCCCCTCCAGCGGACCGTCGTCCGATTCCGCCGCCAGCGTCGCGGCATGGCCGGCATCGGCATCGGGGAAGGCGCCGGGGTCGCCGACAGCGAGGTCGAACAGGATGGTGGCCGGCACGATCGGCACCGGACGCACGCCGGTGGCATACCCGACTCCGCGTTCGGCCAGTCGGCGCATCACTCCGTCGGCCGCGGCCAGGCCGAAGGCCGATCCGCCCGCCAGGCACACCGCGTTGATGCGCTCGACCAGGGCTGTCGGGCGCAGGAGATCGGTCTCGCGCGTGCCCGGAGCAGAGCCGCGCACGTCAACGCCGGCGACGGCACCGCCGTCATCGGCCAGGACGACGGTGCAGCCGGTCAGCCGTTCCGCATCGGTCCAGTGGCCGACCCGGATGCCCGGCACGTGGCGGATGGTCAGTGATTGCACTGGTTGATCGTACCCACCCCGGCGGCCCGGCACGGAGGATCTTGACCCGGTGATGGCGCAGGAGTACACCTTCCGCATCCGGTGCAGGGCGGCGGCTCGCAGCCTCGTCCAGCGTCACCCGAGCCACCCGCGTTTCCCGGTCAGCCCACTCACCTCATCTATTGGGCCTCAAGGAGGTAGGACCGATGGCGACCGACTCAAACCGCCGCGCGTTGCAGGGCTACCTGGTCGAGCACGACGAGGGGTACCTCGCCCCTGATGCCGCGTTCACCGACCTGTCGACCGGCCAGGAGTGGTCGGGGCGAGAAGCCATCGCCGGCATGCTGCACTGGTTCTACCAGGTAGCATTCCAGGCGGACTTCGAGAGTGACACCATGCTCGTCGATGACCAGCATGGTGTGCTGGAGGGCCTGGTGATCGGCCGCCACATCGGCGAGTTCGCCGGCGTGCCCGCCACCGGACGCGACTTCCGCGTTCCGATCTGCGTCGCCTACGACTTCGCCGATGGCCAGATCACGCGCGGACGCATCTACTTCGCGGTCCCCGCCTTCCTGGCCCAGGTGGGTGCAGTCGCCCCAGCCGGCGCCTGACCCAGCACCGGCAGCCGCGCGCATGGGCGACCCAGCCGATCCCGCCTCGTCACTCGTGGAGCTGGCTCGGCTGGCACGAAGCCTCGAGGCTGGCGGCATCTACAACGGTGCCAAGCTGGTTCGCGCTCTGCTCGACCGTGAGCTCGCGCGCGCGGCCGCGGCCCCGCTCGACGCCAGGGAGACGGGCGCCGCCGTGGTGCAACTCGCCGGACGCCTGGAGGAAGAGGGCGAGGATCCTCGGCTGGTGACCGCCCTGCGTGCGGCGGCCGACGCGGCCGGTAACGGGCGAACGCTGCCGCTGGCGGACGCCCCGAGGGCCTGGGCCTGCCGCACCTGCGGGCGCATCTGGCTCGAATCGGTCCCCGACTGGTGTCCCGAGTGCGAGGCTCCAGCCGTCGCGGCGCGCGAGCAGATCCCGGTCTGGTACCTGGAGCCGATGAGCCCGGCCGAGGCCCTGGCGGGGCTGGAGGACGGGCTGGAGCTGCTGGAAGGATTGGTCGATGGGCGGCCGGACGACGCCCTGGCGATCCCGCCGCGACCTGGCGAGTGGTCGGTGCGCGAGACGCTCCAGCACCTGGTGGCGGCCGAGCGGCTGCTCTCGACGAGGATCCCGCGCATCCTGGCCGAGGACGACCCCGAGCTATCGGCCGTCGCCGCCTGGGTGTTGCCTGCCTCGGACGAGGCGACGGCGCCCAGTGACCTGCCGGCATCGGCGCTGCTGGCAACCTTGCGGGAGATGCGGCGGGAGACCCTTCATCGCCTGCGCGGGTTGGAGGCACCGGACTGGGCGCGAACCGGCCGGCATCCAGAGTGGGGCAGCGTGACGATCGCCTCCCAGGCCGCCTACTTCACGCGGCACCTGTGGTCTCATCTCGCGCAGGTTCGCGCGGCGGCGCGCTCCGGCAGCGAACATCCGGCCTGACGATCGCCGGCCCCCGTTGTCGAACCAGCCGACGACCACCTCGATCTCGTTGGCGACCTCCTCGCCGAGTCAGCCCTGTCAGCAGCCGAGGGCCCATCCCACCGCGGCACAGACGCGCTCGATCGTCTCGTCGCTGACGGCGCCGGCGTACGCCACCAGGGACGTCCTGGGTATGGTGTGCAGCCCATCGCAGTTGACGACCGATGGTCGGTCGAGGCCGGCGTCGGCGTGGTCGAACGCCACTTCGGCGCCGATGCCGCGAACGGTGGTCGTGATCTCGGCGACGGTGACGAGCGCGCGTACGTCGATCACCTCGGGTCGCGTCAGCACCAGGACCGGGCGTCGCTTGCGGCCGACCTGCGCGAACCAGATCTCGCCGCGAGTCATTCGTCCGTCCAGGTTTCGAGCTCGGACCAGAACCGATCCGGCGTCTCGGGATGGCGCCGGTAGGCGTCTCGATCGGCCCGGGCCATCGCCGACCGAACCGCCGCCTCGACACCATCTCGGGCGGCGGCCGAGACATTGACCTTCAGCCTGCGCGCCCGTTCTGCGAGGGCATGGTCGAGCGTGATGGTGGTGCGTGTCGATGCCATATCCGGATGCTAGCACACGATGCTAGTATCTCCGCCGTGGTGCCAATCAGCGAAACGGGTTGACGACCCGGACGCCGGCGATCGTGCGCCCGTCCTGGAGGTCCTCGGTGAGGAGGCGCGACGCCCCGGCACGGCTCGCGGCGCCGATGATCAGCCCATCCCGGAACCACAGCCGGTGGCGCTGCTCCAGCTCGGACGCTACAACGATTAGCGCTGGTGGAGGTCGTCGCGCCTCCACGATCGCCCGCCCCGAGCGACGGCAGTCGCCAGCAGCTCAGCCGTGCGGGCGTGGGCGGCCTCGTAGCGTGCATCCTGCTCGACGATTCCGTCGAGCGCGCGGGCGACCAGCGCACTCACCGAGGTGCCGCGCTTGGCGGCCACGACCCGCGCGCGCCTGATCACGTCTTCGTCAACCTGGAGGGTCAGGTTCCTCTTGGCCATCGTCGGAAGCGTTCCCACAGTTTCTAGCGTGGACCACAGCGTGTCACGTGTTCACGCCAGTCACCAGCGTATCGAGCTGCTCGAGCGACTCGGGCATGCCGGAGGTGGAACCCGATGCGATGGCCGCGTCGAGGGCCTCCTTCGAGGCATACAGGTCATGCACGACGACCAGGGTGGCGCCGTCGGCCTCTTCGAAGGTGACCGTCGTGATCTGCTCGCCCGCATCGGCTTCGTCGTTGGTCCAGGACAGGCGGGAGTACGGCGTGACCTCGAGGTATCGGCCGAAGAAGTCGAAAGTCGAGCCCTCGTGGCCGAACGTCAGCCGATACGTGCCACCGGCCCGGGCATCCATCTCGACCGACAGGAGCGAGATCGGGAACGACTTCGGCGTCCACCAGCGCTCGAACAAGTCGGGCCTGGTCCACACCTCGAACACCAGGCGCGCCGGGCCGTTGATGGTCCGCGACACGACCATCTCGCGGTCGGACGTCCGCTCGACCGTCGCGCCGTGCCTCATCGGGATGGGATCACTCGCCATGGTTGCGTCCATCGGTTCTCTCCTTGTCATGCAATTCGGCAACGACATGGTCCAGCTGGTCGAATCGGGCATCCCACAGCTGGCACTGGGCCTCGATCCAGGCCGTCTCCTCGTCCAGCCGGCGCGGGCCGAGCTGGCAGGTTCGCACTCGGCCGATCTTGTGGGTCGTGACGAGATCCGCCCGCTCCAGCACGCCAACGTGCTTGCGCATGCCGGTCAAGGTCATGCCGAACGCGTTCGCGAGATCCGTGATCGAGGCATCCGCCCGGCCGAGCCGTTCCAGCACGCCTCGCCGGGTGGCATCCGAGAGCGCGGCGAACGACCCATCCAGCTGACTGCTGCGATACTGAACCATGGAGTTCAGTATAGGCCGATCAACACCGCCCTGCAAGCGGCGCCTGCGCCGTCAGCCCCGGCCTGCCGCGGTCTGCGCTGAATAGGCGGCGACAACCTCGCTGAGACGGCGGGACTTCACCGGCTCGGTGACGAGCTCGATGTCCGTCAGCGCGAAGTCGTGACCCTTGAACAGCAGCGGCTCACCGAGGTCCCGGGCCAGGGCGTAGGCGAAGCAGTCGCCCATGTTCAGGCGCGCGGGGTGCCCGCTCCCACGCCCGAAGCGCTGGTAGGCCTCGCGCGCGATTCGTGCCTGTCCCTCCGTGAACGGCACGACCTCGATCCGCCCCCGACGCAGCAGTGCGTCGATCGCACCTGACGGCGTCGCGTCGCGGCGTCCATCGACCACGATAGCCAGCTCGAGATAGGTCGCCGCGGAGATCCGACACGCGGGCGCGGCCGCCATGGCACGGGCCATGGCCGGCGCTTCCGGTTCGCCCAGGAGCACGGCCACGAGCGCCGAGGTGTCGATGATCACTTCGGCAGTCCCGTCTCGTCATACAGCAACTCGTCGAAATCCTGGGACAGGTACTCGCGCCCGATGCGATCGCCGAGCTCGGCCGCGAAGGCCAGGAACTCGTCGACATCGAAAGCGGGCTCTGGTTCCGCGCTACGCACCTGCTCCAGCCGCATGCGCACGGCGTTCGTGATCGCCGCCGTCATCGACACGTCGAGCTCGCCCGCAAGTTCGCGCACCAGGCGGACCGTCTCCTCGTTCTTGATGTTCAGGCTCACGGTCGCATTCTACCCTATTGATGGGTAGATGTCTACCCTCTTGCGCATGACAGGGCCCAGCGCCTTGATCTCGTCAGGTACGAAGGCCTTGCCCGATACCGGAACGAGGCCCACGCCTCCACGCCCGCCATCGCGGCGCGATCAGTCATGCGCAGCCGACATTCGCAGGGCGCCTAACCGAGGCCGATGATCGCCAGGCCCTGGACGTCCGCGAAGTCATCGGTATTGAGCGTCCACAGTGCGGCCGACCGCGTGATGGCGTGGGCCGCGATGGCCAGGTCGATCTCGCGGCCCCGTGGCCGGCGCACCGTCCGGTACAGGCGCGATGCGAGCTCGGCTTCGGGAGCACCGAAGGGCAGCGCATCGGCACTCGGCAGCAGAGCCTCCTGGGCGGCGAGTTCCTCGGGCTGCCGCGGACCGCGCCACCATTCGTACAGGACGAGCGCCGGAAGCAGGAGGCGCTCTCCATCGGCGATCAGGGCGCGCAGTCGGGGTGCCGAGCGCCGCGGTCCGACCAGGCTGTCGATCAGGGCGGAGGTGTCAACGACGACCATCGACCCGCACCGTCCGTCCGCCGGCGTGTCGCGCCCGCCGGAGCTCAGCGAGCTCCTCGACGACCTCCTGCTCGGGACGAACGGGAATGGCCGGGACCAGTTCGTCGAAGGCGTCGAGCAGGCGCCGCCTCTCGGCCTCGGTCAGCCGGCCAACCCGGTCGGCGTAATCGGCGATCGCCTCGCGCACGACCTGGCTCTTCGGCTTGTGCAGGGCGTCCGCCGCATAGGCAAGGTGAGCCGCCGTCTCCTCGTCGACGCTGAACGTCATCTTGATGCCTGCCATATCGATACCATACTACCATATCCGCGCCGAGCGGCTGCGTCCAACGCCGATACATGCCGGCCATCCCACGCTGGCCATGACGCTTCAGTGCCGGTCATCGGCTCGAGCAGAGGCCACGAAGAACCGATGCCGGCATCTGCGAGGTCGCCGAGACTGGACCTTGTACCGTATCGCCGATGGACATGATCGATCTGGCCGCAGCGCATGACGAGAACTTCGTCGAGACGTTCCGGATCGTGTTCGGGGGGCGGCCTGGCGCTTCGCTGGCCACGTACGGGACGATCCCCGTGGCGGTCACCGGTGTCCCGTTCGCCTTCTTCAACGCTGCCTGGATCCTGGGGCCGAGCGTACCCGCCGACGTCGAAGCGGCGCTCGGCCATCTGCGTGGCAGCGGCCTTCCGTTCGTCGTCCACGTCCGCGCCGACCTTGCCGGCATTGGCTCAACGGTCGAGGCAATCGGGCTCGTCGCGGGATCCCAACGCCTGCCGTGCTTCGCGATGCCCCCACGCCCCGTGCCACCGGCGCCACCCGAACTGGCCTTCCGACGGGTCGGCGAATCGGAGTGGGCCGATTTCCTGGCAGTCCAGGCCACCGACATCCCCAGCCCAGGGTTGGACGCTCTCTACCTGCCGGAGATGCTCGAGCGACCAGCGGTGCGAGCGTTCGTCGGATACGTCGGCACGGTCCCGGTCACGACGGCCATGGCCGTCCGGGCCGGCGCCACCCTCGGCATCTACAGCATCGCCACCGTGCCTGACCAACGTGGCCGTGGCTATGGCACCGCCGCGACCTGGCACCTGATGCGGGACGCTGAACCGGGTTGGGAGGCCGCGGTCCTCCAGTCGAGTGAGATGGGCCGGCCCGTCTACGAGCGGATGGGCTTCGAGCTCGTCGGCGAGTTCGTGGAGTATCGCGAGCGCCCATCGGGTTGATCGGCCCGCGTACCGCCGACCGCGCGGCCGTCCACCCAGTTCAGCCGCTGGTACCCGCGTCCGCGCGGCGGCGCAGGGCCTGCGTGATCGCGTCAACCTCCCGCGCGGTGACACCGAAGCGTCGGAGCGGATAGCCGGCGCGCTGCACAGCGAGTTCGCGCTCGCCCTCCGGCGTCCGTCGGCGGGTGGGGCCGGCGCTTGTGAGCGGTTTGGTCGGGGCGAGAGGCATCGCCCCGCGACCACCGACCTACCCATCACGATGCGGCTGGCCGAGCCCCCCGAGCCGTTCGACTGGCTGCGCAGCGCATGACGCACCGGTCTCGCCGCACCGGCCGCGCCACCGACCGCGAGGTCGGCGTAGTCGCGGCGGTCCTGGTCGCCGGGTCGGAGAAGGCCGCGGCCCACCGGCTCGGGCTCTCGCACTCGACCGTCAAGCATCACCTCGCGAAGGCGCGGTCCAAGGTCGGGGCGACGACCACGGCACAGCTCGTTTGGATCCTCGCACCAGTTCTCCCGGAACCTGACGAGCTGGCGCGGACGGGCGAGTAGCGTCGACTAGCGCCGGCTTTGGGGTTGCGGCGCGCATTCCGAGATCGACGGCACAAGGCGGCAAGCTGCGACCAACAGGAAGGAACCGACTGGTCACGCGGGGCGTGGCGCCGGATGTGCGATGCGCGACGCCTTCCAGACGCGGGTGGCCGCGCTAGCTCCGCTGTGCGATCTGGATCAGATTGCCGCAGGTGTCGTCGAAGACCGCGGTCGTGGTGGGGCCCATCGGCGTCGGCGGCTGGGTGAACTCGACGCCCAGCTGAACGAGCCGGTCGTACTCCGACTGGACGTCCTCGACGCCGAACGAGGTGTAGGGCACGACGTCCTCGACGAGGGCGGTCTTCCACGGCTTGGCGGCTGGATGGGTGTCGGGCTCGAGGAGCAGCTCGGTGCCGCTCGGGTCGTCCGGCGAAACGACGGTGAGCCAGCGAGCCTCGCCCAGATCGACGTCGTGCTTGGTCACGAAGCCGAGAACGTCGGGATAGAAGCGGTGTGCCTTCTCCTGGTCATCGACCAGG
Source organism: Chloroflexota bacterium (assembly GCA_020848055.1). Taxonomy (GTDB): domain Bacteria; phylum Chloroflexota; class Limnocylindria; order QHBO01; family QHBO01; genus JACDBZ01. The sequence continues at coordinate 7,530 of JADLBB010000122.1, forward strand.
ACGCTGGTGACGACGATGCGCATGCGATCACTCCTTCTCAGGCTTCAGGCCACCGCTCCGCGATCTCGCGGAGGGGTGCCGTGTCGAGGTCGTGGAACTTGAAGCGGCCCTGCCGACGGGTCCTGACGAGCCCGGCGTCCTCCAGGACGTCCAAGTGCTGGGAGATGGCCTGGCGGGTGGACCCCAGGCCGTGGTTCGTGATCAGCCGGACGCAGAGCTCGTACAGCGTTTGGCCATCGCGCTGACGAAGCTCATCGAGGATCGCCCGCCGGGTCGGGTCTGCCAGGGCCTTGTAGAGGTCTCCCATCGACCACGACTATATGCAAGTAGCGACTTGCCTGTCAACCAGTGCCCCGGCACTGGGCGACGCGTCAGCGGACCACGTCGTATACGAGCTTCACGACCCCGTTGCCGTATGCCTCGTGCTCCGACACCGCGAGCTTGCCCATGTCGTGTTCCGACTCGCTGAACAGGCGCTCGCCCGCGCCGAGGAGGACCGGGAAGACGAGGAGGTGGTAGCGGTCGACCAGCCCGGCGTCCGCCAGCGCGTGACCGAGCTGGAGGCTGCCGTGGACGATGATCGGCCCACCGTCCGATGCCTTCAGCGCCGCGACGTCGTCGATGGACCGGAGGATCGTCGCCGGCCACGCGTCGTCGTCGTGCTGGAGCGTCGTCGACACGACGTAGCGGGGCATGGCGTTGTACCCGGCGAAGATGTCCATGGACGGCCAGACCGGGGCGAAGAGCTCGTAGCTCCGCCTGCCCAGGAGGACCGCACGAGCCTCGTCCTGCTCCCGGCCCTTGAGCTCCATCGCTGCCGGGTCGAAGTCGGCGGCCGTCGCGGCCCATCCGGCATGGCGGTATGCGACGCCGTCACCGGGCGCCTGGGCAACGCCATCCGCGGACACGAACGCGGAGACGATCAGGGGTCGCACGGAGATCCTCCCAAGAATGTGGCGGCTGGTCGCCACCCGCGACACTCAACTGCATGGTTCTCAACCAACTGGTTGAGCACGAAGCCTACCCGGGCCGTCGGAGAAGCGCAAGTGGTCGGATCTCAGCCGAGGCGGGTCAGCCCTCCGCGATGTCCCCGAGCACGTCGAGGAATGTCTGCCAGCCCTCGATGGTGGCTGCGCGCTGCGCGGCCGAGAAGCCGGGCGTCTGCTGCGTCATCCGCATGTGCGTGCCGTGGCTGGTCGGCGAGAGCTCGACCGTGAGCACCGCACGGACACCGCGTGACGGACGATCCGTCAGCGTCATCACCAGGCGCGACGGCGGTTCGACCTCGAGGAACTCGCCCGCCCAATCGATGGTCCTGCCGCCCGGAAGCACCATTGTCGCGGACCAGCTGCGCCCGACCTCAGCGCAGTAGTCGACGCCGGCGAGCGGAACTTCGACGTCTCGCCCGCCGAACCACCGCGCGAAGGACTCGGGCGTCGTCCAGGCGGCGAACACGGCGGACGGCTGAGCCCGGAAGTCGCGATCGATCTCGATCCCGTCCGCGATCGCCCCGGTCACCGGGCGCGCTCCGGATCGGCGGTGGCAGCGGCCGGCGGCCTACCCGTGGCGGCGAGCAGGTCGTCGAGCGCGTCGAAGCTGTCGTCCCAGAACCGGCGGTAGTCGTCGATCCATGTCGAGGCGGCCTTGAGCGGCCTCGCCTCGAGCTTCGCGGGTCGGTACTGTGCGTCGCGCCCACGCGACACGAGGCCGGCCACCTCCAGGACGTGCAAATGCTTTGACACAGCCGCAAAGCTCATCGCGAAGGGCTCCGCGAGATCTCCAACGCTGGCCGATCCGTCTGACAGCCGAGCGAGGATCGCCCGGCGCGTGGGGTCGGCCAGGGCCGCGAACGTGCGACTCAGTGGATCCTGCGCTGTCATCTCCCAACGAACCTCCATTCGGCTCGAACGGACCGCATTCATCGCGCTCAACCGGTCGGTTCAATATGAGGCTACCAGCACCCTGGATCTTCGGCAGGCGGATCGGCGGCCGTCAGGTATTCCCGAGTACCCTCGCTCTTCCGTCTGACCGGTTGCGAGCTCGAAACCATGGCCCAATCGGCCAACTAGGAACGGGAGCCCGTCGCCGCCACCCTTGAGGCATGACGGCGCGCTGGTCCGATCCACATCGACTCCCGGTTCCCCCCACCGGGTACGTCCGCGCCGTCTGCTCCGCCGGTGACCGGTGAGCGGGGTCGAGCTCGCCCTGGCGTTCCTCGCCGGCGTGGCCATGGGCATCGCACTCGACCGCTGGCTACTCCCGTCCCTCGTCGATGTCTGGATCGACGGCCTGCGTCGGCATGGACGATGAGCCCAGGGACGATCGCCCTGAGCGTCGGGACCGGACCGACGTCTACTCCTCGGCCCGCATCGGTGCCGCAGCCGCACTCACGATCGTCCTCGTCGTGCTGCTCGTCCTCGACGTCGGCGTCCCCGGCTACGACATCGGCCCCGGCACGCTCCTGCCGCTCCTCGGCGCGATCCTGGCGCTCCTGGGGCTCGAGGCCTCGACCTTCTGGCGGGGTGTGAGGTGACGGTCTACTGGGTCGGCTCGCCGAAGTTCACAGCAGGGCACCCCGCACCGCTCATCGCTCTGGTCCATCACCGCATGGTCGGCACCCTGCGCTCGACCGACGCCACCTTCACCTCGACCGACGGGCGCGAGGCGTCGACACACTTCGGCGTCGGCTACGGCTGCGGCCGCGCGGGCCATCCGACAACGGCCCACGTCCACCAGTACGTCAGGCTGGGCGACCAGGCGTGGGGCAACGGCAACTGGGATCCCTCGGGTGCCTGGAACGACCGCTACCCGACCTCTTACGTCAACAGCCGCACCATCAGCATCGAGCACCACGACAACGGCGGCCGCACCCGGGGCAATGGGAAGGGCGTCGTATCCGAGGCCGTCATCGCGGCATCGATCGAATTGGACCGGCTGCTCCTGCGAGGGAACCTCGCCGAGTTGCGGGCCGCCGGGATCCGGTTCCGGGCCGGCACCGAGACCGCGATCACCCGTGAGCTCGGATCGATCCCTCTCGACCGCCACCACGTCATCGACCACCACTACATCGCCGGGCGGCTCAAGCCCTCCTGCTGGCGTCCCTGGGCGGACGATCCCACCGGCTTCCCGCAGGCCCGCTACCTCGCCGCGCTCGCGCCAGCACCGTCCACCCCGGAGGAGACCGTGAATAGCTACCCCGTGCCCAAGGTCCCGTCGGTCGCCACCGTGCCGGCGGGCACCTGGCTGTACGCGACCTCGGCCCTCCAGCCCTCGCCCGACAACCTCCAGGTCGACCCGGGGCGCGACATGCCCTATCTCGGCCAGCCTTCATCGACCTACCGCGTCGTCGAGTACGTCGACGAGGCAGGTGTCCACCAGGGTCGAGCGATGTTCGCCAAGGCGTCGGAGATCACCAGCGTCCGCCCGGCGCCCGACCCCACGCCGTTCAGCCAGGCGCGGCTCGACGCTGCGCAGAAGGCCGCGGCCGCGGCGGTCAAGGTAGCTGCCGAGCGCGCGGCCGCCGCCTACGGCGCATGACGGGAGGCGAATGACCGATGGTCAGCGAGCCCGGCACGATCTGGGGCCGCGAGCCCGCCACGACGACTCGGTCCTCGTCCGTGAGGGGGTTGTGACGATCGCGGGCGGGCAACAAGCGGCCGGACGCACCTCCCTGTGCCGGGTTCAGTCGGTCGGCCATTCGGGCGGGAGCTCCGGGGACGCCGGCAGCGGGTCGAGGAAGGCGCTGTCGGCGAGGTCGGGGCACTGTGCGATGTCGTGGAGGTAGTAGTCGTCGTGGCCTGCGTCGATGACGTCGGCCGTCGTGTGGCCGATGCCGTACATGAGGTCCGCGGGATCGTCTGCCACGTGCCCGCCCTCGTCGACGTTGGCGCCGCACTCTGCGGGAAACCCGAGCACATGGAGGACCTCGTGGGCGAGGGCCGTGTCGGGCTCGCCAATCGGCAGCTCCTCGCCGATCGGTCGACAGGTCTCGCCATCGACCGTCTGCAGGAACGAAACCGCGACGCCGCGATAGCCGGCCTCACCCCCACACCCCACCCCGAGCCGCGCCCACTGGGCCAGGCCGCCCCAGACCACGATGTACAGCTTCTGTCCGTAGCGGAAGCCGTGTCCGATGAGGTCCAGCGCGAGCCCGTCGATGAAGGAGTTGCGCATGGCCGCGTACTCCCTCGACGAGCGATCCAGCCGGAGGAAGCTGATGTCGAGCTTCCCGTCGCAGGTGTCCAGGCGGGCTGCGTTGCCGTCGAGGCGGTCGCGCAGGTAGGTCTCAATGTGCTCGAAGGAGGCGTCGATCCGACCGTTCGAATCGAGCTCGTCGTCGTACCCGTCGGACGGAATCGCGTAGATCACGTGGACCTGGTGCTCGGTCGAGTCGTCGACGCGGTCGACGGCGGTCCGGGACGTTGCGCACTGCTCCGGCGCCTGCGTCGGGAGCGGGCGGGTCTGCTCATTGTCGGCCTCGACACGCCACGAGGCCGTGGTCGAGCAACTTGCCGACGTGATGGTCGCGTTGATCGTGTGGCCGATCGCATCCGCGCCGGCCGATCCCAGGCCGAACCCGAAACCTCCGCGGAAGTCGGGCTGCATGGGCTCGAAGCCATCGGTGTCCCAGCCGGCATGAAGAGTGCCGTCCTCGGCGGCCTGCGACCACACGATGCGCTCGCCCTGCTTGAACCCCTGCCCGACGACCACGCTCCAGCCACCCGGTGCGGCGACGGCGGGTTCGACCGTGACGGAGCACGAGTCAAACGGCGCAGGCATCGAAGGGGCGGCCGTCGACGACACGCCGGTCGGACCTGCGCACGCCGTGAGCGTCAGGAGCGCAGCCATCAGGGGTCCCAGGTGCCGGCCACCCATCATCGCCGGATAATACGTCACGCGATATAGCTTGGCGAGGTTACCCCGATACCCGAGCCAGCGGGCAACAAGAAGCCGGACCGCGGCGGGTCCGGCGTGATCGCGCAGGTGTGCTGGTCGGGGCGAGAGGACTCGAACCTCCGACCTCGTCGTCCCGAACGACGCGCGCTACCTACTGCGCCACGCCCCGACCGGAGGACGTGCATCGTACCAGCCCACCGATCGACGGTCCACCGCCAGCCATCGGCCCGCGCCACCTGACCGGGCCATCTGACAAGGGACGGCCGCGCCCGTACACTGCCCGCCGATGCGCCGCCTGCTCGACCGGACCGATCGACTGCTCCTGGCCTGGACGCTGCTCGCCAAGATCGGCGTGCTGGCCATCGGTGTGGTCGCGCTGTGGAGCCTCGGCGCCGACCTGGCCGATCCGCTGGCGGCGTGGGACCGATGGGATGGGCCCCACTACACCGACATCGCGGTGTGGGGCTACATGGCGGTCGACCCCGGCAACCTGACGTATCCCGGCTACGCGCAGGTCTACCCCGGCGACCTCGACCTGTACATCGTGTTCTTCCCGCTGTTCCCGTGGCTGGCTGGCTTGGTCAACGGGCTCATCGGCTCACCGGTGGTGTCGGCGTTCGTCGTCGCCACCGCGGCCTCGCTGTTCGTGGCGCCGCTGCTGTACCGGCTGGTCGAGGCCGACCTGGGCCACCGTGTCGCGCTGCGTGCCGCTGCCTTCCTGCTCGTCTTCCCGACCGCCTATTTCCTGCACATCGGCTACACCGAGTCACTGTTCGCGGCGCTCGCCTTCGGCTCGATGTGGCTGGCGCGCACGGACCGATGGTGGGCGGCCGGGCTCGTCGGCGGCCTGGCGGCGCTGACCCGGGCCAACGGCCTGGTCCTGCTGCCGACCCTGGCCGTGGAGGCCTTCCTGCAGTGGCGCGTCGATCGGCGATTGCGCGCCGAGTGGCTGGCGATCGGCGGGGTCGCCATCGGCTTCGGGGTCTACCTGTGGCTGAACTGGAGCGTGTACGGCGACCCGCTGGCGTTCGCCGCCATCCAGCGCGACCACTGGCACAAGGGCCTGGCGCCACCCTGGCTGGGATTCGCCGGCATGCTGGGCTGGACACGCTCGACCAACGTCGAGTACGCGATCATGCTCGGCTGGGTCGAGTTGGGCTTCGCGGTGCTCGGCGGGCTCGCCAGCCTGGCGACGCTCCTGTGGCTGCGCACATCCTGGGGTGTCTGGATGGTCGGCAACTGGCTGCTCATCACCGGCACCGGCTTCGTCATGAGCGTGCCGCGCTACAGCCTGGTGCTGTTCGGCATCTTCGCCTGGTCGGCCCTGCTGGCCGAACGCTGGCGCTGGGCCGGCTGGCTGCTGGGCATCGCCTCGTCCGCGGCGATGGCCTACTTCGCGTGGCGCTTCGCCATCGGGATATGGGCGTTCTGAACAAACGAACGTCCCGAAGGAACCGCGGCGTCCGTTGAAGTGATCTCGGGTCTGCCAGCTGCCCCTTCGGGACGGGATCATCATCGCAGCCGGCGACGCCGGAATTCAAGCCCGGTGGTCCACGAAGTCCGATACGATCAGCCCGGTTATCCACACTCAATCCGGAAACTGCGAGGACCCCGACCGATGCATCGCCGGACCCTGCGTGGTCCGCTCCCCGTCCTGCTGGCAGCCACCGCGCTGGTCGCCGCGGGCCTGCTGGTCGCGCTGGCGGCCCTGCCCGCGCGCGGCGCGACCCACGAGGTGCAGATCGCCAACTACGCGTTCGCGCCCGAGGAACTGACGATCACCGCCGGCGACACGGTCACCTGGACCAACGAGGACGCGGTGATGCACACCGCCACCGCCCTGGACGGAGCCTTCGACTCCGGCATGCTCGACACCGGCGAGAGCTTCAGCTGGACGTTCACCCAGCCGGGAACGTATGACTACCTGTGCACTCCGCACCCGATGATGACCGGACGCATCATCGTGCTGGCGCCGCCCGCCACGCCGACCACGGCCCCCACGGCCACAACCGGGGCCC
>JADLBB010000123.1 GCA_020848055.1 Chloroflexota bacterium
CTCGATGCCACCGACGTCAGCGTGACGCTCGATGGAGGCGCCTCGGTCGAGCTGTCCGCGAGCGGCACGGTGGTGGGGACGGCGTCGGGCGCCGCCACGCTCACAGTCGCTGGCGATGCGGCCGTCGAGGTCGAGACCTCGGGCGGGGCAACAGTCAGCCAGTGAGCCTCGAGATCGGAGGCAGGTGGAGGGAACTTGAGATGATTCGACGTCACCCGTTCATTGCCTACTACGTGCTCGCCGTTGCGACATCTCTCGCCCTGGGCATGCTCCTGAACCTTTCCCTGGTTTTCGGGCTGCTCGCTTTGTTCGGTCCCGCCGCCGCGGCCTTCGCGGTCCGTGCGGCGACCGACGGAAGGCGCGGTGTCGCCGCCCTGTGGTCGACGACGACGCGCTGGCGAGTGCGCCCAGCGTGGTATCTGGCCGCCGTTGGACTGCCTCTCATTGGCTACCTGATGGGCCATGCCGCCTACGTCCTGGCTGGGAACCAGCCTCTCTCGCTTCCGGGACCCATCGCGCCGATCTCCCTCCTGCTGTTCGTCCTGGTCATCGGCGAGGAGATCGGGTGGCGCGGATTCCTGTTGGCCGGGCTGCTCCGCGATCGGTCGCCGCTGGTGGCGACCGCGATCGTGGCCGTCGCCTGGGCGATGTGGCACAGCCCCCTGTACTTCGTGCCGGGCATGCCGTCGTACGGGCAGCCCTTCATCGCCTTCGTGGCATGGGTGATCCCGATCTCGTTCCTGCTCACCTGGCTGTGGTTGGGCACGCGGAGCGCGTGGCTGGCGACGGTGATGCACGGCGCACTGAACCTGGGTGCTGCCATCGCCTTTCCACTCACCACCCCAGCTGACCTGTTTGCGTTCAGCGCGATCGGGATGAGCGTCCTCGCCGCGGTGGTCGTCATCCCCAACTGGTCGCGCTTCACCGCGGTGCAGCCGCACGCAATGGCCGTCTCCCGAGCCGAGGTTCGAACGTGATTCCCCGGCACGAGGGCCCGCCGACCAATCGCCTGCACTCGCCAGCTTCTTGGTTGGTGAGCAACTTGGAGGTAACTCGCCATGGCGACCATCGAGCACCAGATTGACATCGAAGCTCCTGCAGGGGCCACGTGGGCCGTCCTCACCGACTTCGCGCGCTACCCGGACTGGAATCCCTTCATGCGCGCCGTCGATGGCGAGCCGAGCGTGGGCCGGCAACTCACCATCACGATCACGCCGGGGCGCCGCTCGATGACGTTCAAACCGGTCGTCCTTGCCCACGAGCGCGGCCAGGTCATCCGCTGGCGCGGACGATTCCTCTTGCCCGGAGTCTTCGACGGCGAGCACGAGCTGCGAGTGGAGCCCATCGGCGTGGGTCGATCACGGTTCACCCAGCGGGAACGATTCACCGGCGTGCTCGTCCCCATCCTGGCTGGGATGCTGAAGGACACTGGGCGTGGCTTCGAGGACATGAACAACGCACTCAAGCAGCGCGTCGAGGCCGGCCGCGGCTGACCCGTAGTCAAGCGGCTCGGCGCGTGGCAGGATCGGCGCGTCAGATCACGGAGGACGGCCCGCATGACGAGCCCGCCGCCGATGGGGGCGGCCGTGGACCGAAGCGATTCGCTCATCGAGTGGAGCGATCCACGACTTCCCGTGCTCATCGCACCGTTGGCGCTGATCGTGGCGATCCTGGCCGAGCTCTCACTGGCCCATGCCGGCGTCCCGGCCGACGGGATCGCCAGCGATGCTGCCACCGGCTCCGCCTTCGCCCTGTCCGGCTTGGTGGCATGGCGCCTGCGCCCGACGAGCGACGCCGGTCGGATCATGACCGCACTCGGCTTCGCGTGGTTCTTCGGCGACTTCCTCTTCGCACCGGTGCCACTCGTCGGACCGCTGTCGTTGTTGCCGCAGGCTGCCGGCCGCGTCCTGTTCGCCTGGCTGCTGCTCTCGTTCCCGACCGGACGCCTGGGGTCGACCCTGCACCGCTGGGCGGTCGGCATGATCGCTGGCCTCGCCGCGACGCTGGCCGGGTTGCAGCTCGTCACGATCGATCCGGCGGACCTGTGTGCCTGCCCGTCAAGCCCGTTCGCCATCGCGGCCGGCAGCAACCTCGCCACCCACCTGGAGGCCGTGTCAGCCACGGTGGGGATCGGCATGACCGTCATCCTGGTTCCGCTCGTGGTGCGGCGCGCGGTGATCGCGTCCGGGCCGGCTCGGCGCACCCTCATCCCGGTCCTGGCGGGCGGTGCCTTCGCCCTGCTGTCGGTGGCTCCCGACCTGGTCACGCGACTGACCGGCCTGTCGGTCGAGCCCATCGGCTGGCTGCCGATCGTGTATGCCGCCTTGCCGATCGGCTTTCTGATCGCCCTGCTTCGCTCGCGGATGGCGCGCGGCGCGGTCGCCGATCTCATCGTCCGACTGGGACAGCTGCCAACGCCCGAGCACCTGCGGCCGGCACTCTCGAGCGCCCTCGGCGATCCATCGCTCGAGGTCCTGCGCTGGGACCCGCTGAGCGGCTCATATCACGACCATGAGGGACAGGTCGTCGACCCTTCGACCGTCGGCCCGACACGCGCTGTTGCGCTGCTCGAGACCGATCGCGGTCGAGTGGCTGCCATCGTGCACGACGCCTCCCTGCTCGACGAGCCGGGACTGGTGGCCTCGGTCACCGCCGCCATGCGGTTGGCGGTCGAGAACGAGCAACTGCAGGCCGAGGTCCGCGCGCAGCTGGAGGACGTCCGCGCCTCACGACTCCGGATCGTCGAGGCGGCCGACACGGAGCGCCGACGCGTCGAGCGCAACCTCCATGACGGCGCCCAGCAGCGGTTGGTCGCCCTGTCCCTCGCGCTGCGCCGCGCCCAGGCCCAGGTCCCGCCCGATGCGGACGGCGAACTGAAAGCCACCCTGGGGAGTGCCTCCGACCAGTTGGCCAGTGCGCTCGCCGAGTTGCGTGACCTGGCGCGCGGCATCCATCCGGCCATCCTGACCGAGGCCGGGCTGGGGCCGGCGCTTCGCGCGCTCGCTCGTGAGTCACCGATTCCAGTCGATCTGACGCTCGAGCTCGAGGAGGTGCTCCCCGACGCCGTGGCCGTGGCCGCGTACTTCGTTGTGGCCGAGGGACTCGCCAACGTTGCCAAGTATTCGGCAGCCGAGCACGCCAGCCTGCGCGCCACATCGGACGGTCGTCATCTTCGCGTCGAGATCACCGATGACGGCACCGGTGGCGCCGACCCGGAGATCGGATCTGGACTGCGCGGGCTGGCCGATCGCCTCGCGGCTCTCGGCGGCCGCCTGGAGGTCAATAGCCCACGGGGTGAGGGCACGCGGCTGGTGGCCGAGGTGCCCATCGACCCGGGCGGTGCGAGGTGAGCCACCGGGTCGTTCTCGCCGACGACTCCCTGCTGGTCCGCGAAGGCATCGCCCGCGTCCTGGCCGACGCCGGCTTCGACGTGGTCGGACAGGCCGGCGACGTCGACGGGTTGCTGACGCTCGTCGAGTCAACCCGGCCGGACGTGGTGTTGCTCGACATCCGGATGCCGCCGACGTTCACCGATGAGGGCCTCCGCGCACTCGCAACGATCCGCGATCGATTCGGCCCATCCATCGGCGTCCTGGTCCTTTCGCACCACACCGAGGCCGCGTTCGCCCTCCGTCTGCTGAGCGATGGCGACGCCGGCACCGGCTACCTGCTCAAGGATCGCATCGCGGACCTGGAGGATCTCGCCGATGCGGTGCGCCGCGTCGCCCGTGGCGGGACGGTCGTCGACCCCGCCGTGGTGGGCCCGTTGCTCGAGGCACGCCGCAACAAGCCCGACCGCCTGGCCGAGCTGACCGAGCGCGAACGCGAGGTGCTCGGACTGATGGCCGAAGGGCGCTCGAACCAGGCCATCGCGGGCCGCCTGTTCGTGACGCCGAAGACGGTCGAGGCGCACACCGCCTCCATCTTCTCGAAGCTCGACCTGCTCCCGGCTCCCGACGACCACCGTCGCGTCCTGGCGGTGCTGGCCTTCCTCGAGGCGTGAGCGGCCGATCAACCGGCCAACAGCGACCTGATGGCGTCTCCCGTCAACTCGTCCTTGCGGATGAACCCGGACGCCGCCGATGCCCCGATTCGACCGCCATAGACCGATGCGTCCCGGCTGGAGATCAGGATGATGCGGATCGGCGGCTTGATCGCCGCGAGTTGCTCGGCCACGCTCAGGCCGTCCATGTCGGGCAGGCCGATGTCCAACAACACGCCATCGGGGTGCAGGCTCCGTGCAAGCGTCAGGGCGACACGACCATTCGCCGCCTCGCCGGCGACCGTGAGACCCTCGGCCTCGAGCAACCGGCGCGCCTCGAGGCGAAACGGGGCGTGGTCGTCGACGATGAGGACGCTTGGCATGTGGCCATCCTCGCGGTCATGCCTGCCTTCCGCCAACAGGGCTAACCCCAATCGGCTTGTCGGGCGCGCTCCAATGCCTCCGGCCAGCCGGGCGCCCCATGGTTGTGCCTGTTCGCACACCGCACGAGGGATTCGACATGGCCCGTCTCGCGCAACCAATCGCATCGCCATCGACCTGCACGGACTCGCTGAGCCGCGGGACACTGATCGCCGCTGCAACCATCGGCACCCTGGTCATCAGCCGCCTGCCGGAGATCGTGCTGCGCGAGGGTTTGGGTCTCTCCACGCCCTGGCTTCCACTGAGCACCGTCGCCATCGCCGCGCTCCTCTGGCTCGGTGCCCGCATGGCGCGACCGCTTGCGCCGCTGTCGGGCTACTTCGCGGTCATGACCGCGGTCTCCGCGCTGCTGGCGGCCCTGCCCGTCCTGTTCGAGTCGCCGACGTGGGCGCAGCTCACGCCACCCTCGGCCGGGCCGATGGTCGTGCTGCTATCGGAGCGACTCGTCCTCGGCGCCATCGGGCTGGCATTCGTGATCCTGCTGATACTGGTGGGTGGACGAGCCGAAGCCGAATACTTCCGGCTGCGAAGCAGCGCTCCGTCGACGGCCGAGGCGCTCGGAGAGACGCGCAACTGGTCGGTTGCCGGACTGGTGGCGATCGTGATGCTGGTGGCGTTGACCGCCCTGGCGATGGCGCCCAGCTTCCCGTCGAAGGTGGACCTCGGGGCGGCGGCGCCGTTCCTGGTGATGGCGGTCCTGGCCGCCGCCCTCAACTCGTTCTGGGAGGAGGCGGTGTTCCGCGCCGCCCCGTTGGGCCGACTGGCACCCCCAATCGGCGCCGGGCCGGCGATCATCCTCCTGGCCACCTGGTTCGGGCTCGGCCACTTCTACGGCGGCGCTCCATCAGGACCGATCGGCGCGGTGATGGTCACGCTGGTCGGCGTGGTCCTCGGGCGCGCCATGGCCGACACGCGCGCGCTCGCCTGGCCGTGGGCCATTCACTTCAGCATCGATTTGACGATCTACACCGTCATCGCACTGGCCGCCATGCCGGGTGCCTGACTGGTGCGCTCCTGCATGACGACGCAGACGCGGATCGCCGACGCGACGGTGCGCTGAAGGCGGCAGGCGTGCCTAGCTCGCTGCGCGAACGCCCCTGCCGGCGTGCCAACCGCTCCGCCTGCGCGAACACCTCATCGGGCACCGAGATCGCCGTCTTCATACCCGCAGTATGACCAACTCGTCCAGCCGGACGCCCGGGGTCACGCGCCGCTCGCCGACCTACTCAACATCCGCCCCACACCCGACGAGCCACAACCCCGCTCGGGCATCGGATTCTAGCGGCCAGATGCTAGAGTGCCGCGGTGACCACGCAGCCTCGACCACGATTCGGCGTGCACATGCGCGGCTCGACATGACCTACCGCACGATCGTCGTCGGCACCGATGGCTCGTCCACCGCCCGCCTGGCGGAGGGACGGGCCGCCCAGCTGGCGAAGGCGCACGACGCGCGGCTCATCATCGCCACTGCCTACCGCGGCGACGCGGACCGAGCGGCGGAGGTCCTTGCCGCCTCTGCAGATGCGGCGCGCGAGGCATGGCCGAGGGTCGAGGTCCGCGCCGTTCGGGGCGAGCCCGCCGAGGCGATGGTGGCCCTCTCGCGGGACGAGGGGGCCGATCTCCTGGTGGTTGGCAACAAGGGCATGACCGGACGCGTGGCGTTCCTGCTCGGCAGCGTCCCCGACCTCATCTCGCACAGCGCCCCATGCGACCTCCTGATCGTCAGGACGTCATCGGGCGACGCCGCGGATCGCGCCGGGAAGGCGTACCGCCGCATGCTCGTCGCGACCGATGGATCGTCCACGTCGCTCCAGGCCGTTCGGTTGGCGCACCGCCTGGGCGAACGCATCGGCGCGATGCCGGTCCTGTTCTACGCCGGCCATCCGAAGACCGCCGACATCGTGTTCGCCGAGGTGGCGCATGCCTACCTCCCGGCCGGAATGCTGCAGCGGTCCTCGAGCCGGGGTGAGCCCGCCGATGCGATCTGCCGGATGGCGCAGGTCGAAGATTACGACCTCATCGTGCTCGGGAACCGAGGCATGCTTGGCGGCCGGTTCCACTTCGGCACGATCCCGAACAGGGTGTCCCACCAGGCGCCGACCGACCTGCTCATCGTCAAGACCACCTCCTCGGAGATCGATGATCTCGCGAACGGCGAAGGGGCGGTCGTGCGGATCGATGGCGCGTCGATCGCGGCCTACCGCGATGATGCGGGGACCGTGCACCGACTCTCGGCGCGCTGCCCGCACATGGGCTGCATCGTCGGCTGGAATGCCGACGATCGGACGTGGGACTGCCCATGCCACGGCTCACGGTACGACGCTCTCGGCGCAGTGATCCACGGCCCCGCCACGACGGGGCTCGCGAGCGCCGACGAAGCGGCGGACTGATCCGATGTACCCGTGGATCGTCTTTCTCCACGTCGCCGGCGTGTTCGGCTTCCTCATCACGCACGGCACGTCGGTCGCGGTCATGCTCGTGCTGCGCACCGAACGCAAGCGTGAGCGCATCGGTGCCCTGGTCGAGCTGTCGGCCGCCTCGATGACCGGCTTCTACGCGTCGATCCTCCTCCTCCTCGGGGCGGGGATCCTCGCCGGCTTCATCGGCAACTGGTGGCGGATGGGGTGGATCTGGATCTCGCTCGGCCTGTTCATCGTCATCGCCGGCGCGATGTACCCGCTCGGCAGCAACTACTTCCGTCGCATCCGCACCATCGTCGGGATGCGGCCGTCGGGTGCGCCGATGGTCAGCGACGAAGAGATTGACGAGATCCTCGGCTCTGGCCGGCCCCTGCTCCTCACCCTCGTCGGATTCGGAGGCCTCTCCGTCATCCTGTGGCTGATGGTCCTCAAGCCGTTCTGAGCGACGACGGTCGGGTGCTCGCCAGAGCCAGCTGCCGGCCGGATGCCGATGGACGCTACTGCCCGACCGGCCAATGCTCGACGGCGAGCTCGCTCATCGGGAAATCCTTCGGATTGCCGGTCGCGAGGCGTCCGCCGATGGACAGCGCTGCCGCGGCGACCAGGCAGTCGGCTTGGGCCAGCGTGCGACCGCGGGCGGCATAGCTTCGGCGCCAGGACCCAGCGCGCCAGCCTTCAGCAACCCCGATCGAGACTATCCGCAGGCCCTCGAACAGGGCGCGTGCCGCGGGCTCCTCTTGCTCGCGCAGCCCCCGCACGATCTCCTCGACGTTGATCGCGCAGGCATGTGGCACGTCGCCGGCCTCCTGCAGACCCCGCAGGCGCCTGACGGCCCCGGGCCGTCCACGCAGCACGTCGATCAGGACCGTGGTGTCGAGCAGGATCGGCGCCATATCAGCCGACGCGCTGCGTATCGAGGCGGCGCTCGTCGTGAACCCACTGTCCGGCATCTAGGTCCCAGGCATGGCCGCCATCGCCGATCACCCCCACCGACGCATTGATGAGCTCCCACCGACGTTCATCCTCCAGCGCCTGCTCGACCGCTCGTGCGATGAACGCGCTGCGTCGTCGCGCGCCGACACGACGATCGAGTTCCCCAACGATGCCTTCCCGGAGCGTAATGTGTACTCGCATGGCCACACGTTAGCACACGCGTCGACCAGTCCATCGGCTCAGTCCTGGAGGCTCAATGTTGGCTGTACTCTCCGGCCGGGGCCAGGAGCGATGGCGTGCCCAGCAGCTCGAGCATCTGGTCAGGCACTTCATGGCGACTCCGTTGGATGGGAAGTGGTCTCCGAAACGCGGCCGTGGCCCCGCTCATGGCAAGACAGTGAAGCGCCCTCCTCCCGTCGGCCGAATCACCTCGAAGTGCCGCCGGTCGAGAGTCGCGATCGTGCGAGTGCGATATCGGCCAGCCAGGACGACGTTCGATGCGTCGGCCACCCCGATTGACTGATCGGCATAGCGCTCCACGACCACGCGCGCCTCCGCCAGATCCTCGCTCCCGAAGCCGGGCAGGTCCCAGGCACCGCCGGACAGCTCTTGGAGGACGGCAACCTCGGCGGAGACTCCCAGTCGCGGACGCCGAAACGCCCCGATCCACGCTCAGAATCGGGACTGGATGAAGGAATTGGTACCGCATACCGGAATCGCGGGCGATCCTCCGGTGGGCTCCGGCTGAGTACGGTTGTTATGGTGGGATCCGACCAGGTCCGGCGAGTTCCGGCTGGCTTGAGGTTACGAACAAGGGTACGAAAGCCCGGACGGCAGCTCAGTCTAGGACGATTCAACGTGACGTGCGGCCGGAGCGGCAGGCTCAGCCGCAGCGCGCGGCGATCCACTCCCCGAAGTCAGCTTCGCTCATCTTTCCGCTTGCTGCGGCGCGAATGACCTGGTCGGTCTCGTCCGGATCGCCTGGCGCTGATGACCACGTCCGCCCGTTGCGCTCCACGAACTCCACGGTCGCCAGGAACGCGCATCGCTTGTTCCCGTCAGGCAGCGGATGGTTCTTCACGAGGTGCCAGCACAGGACCGCGGCCTTGGTCTCGAATTCGGGGTATGCCTCGACACCGCCGAAGCCAGCCTGCGGAGCGGCGAGTGCCGACTCGGCCAGTCCGATCCGGTCGAAGTTGGCGATCACCTCAGCGGGAAGGCCGAGCACGCGCTCTGCGATGAGGAGGTAGTCCGCCAGATCGAGGTAGGCGATCACCGCGCAAGGCGCTCGAGGATCTCCTTGTTGCGCTCGATGCTGGCCTCCAGCCGCTTCCGGAAGTCGGCATCGTTGCGGCGCGCCGCGATGTGCGTGGCGATGGCTCGCCGGATCTCCTCATTGACCGACAGCTCGTCGACGCCGGCAATCGCCTCAAGTGCCTCGGCCTCGTCTGCTGTTAGCCGCAGGGTGCGGGCACGGGTCGTCATGGCTCACCTCCCAAAGTGTTCTTCGCCGGTACCACGATACCGTGATACCGCGGTTCGCACAAGGGGGCTGCAAGTACCGAACTGCATCGGATCAGGCCACTCCAAGTGCGCTGGCGCATCGCGAAATACCTGCTCGTGGAGTCCGCGGTGCCATTACACGGTGCGCCCTCCCGAGTGCGGACAACCTCGGAAGCGGCAGGTTTATCCCGCGCACCTCGATCGCTGAGACCCGACGCTGTATCGCCCATTCATGGGAGTCGAGTGCCCGGACCAATCCGTTACCGGCGGGAGCGCATGCGCGCTTCGTTCAGGCGAAGCACCTGCCCCGGGCCACGACACAGCCGGCTTGCGACATACTGCGCCTCAGGCACGATCAGTTTCGGCAGTCGGTGGGTTCGAACGTGAGGTTCGGGTTGCCGACGGACTGCCCATCGGACCTTCCGATTCCTGGGGCGGCGGGCGATGTGGTACCCTATCCGCAGCTAGTCATTGAGGCCCTTGCCATCCCCCTGGATGTGCTTGGGCCTCTTTCTTTGGATCAGTACAGCCCGCCCGTCACCTCGGTAAGGTCCATCAATCGCTTGCCCAGAGCAACCTCGCCAGCGGCCGCCCGTCCTTCGACGATGCGCCGCGCCAGGCGGCCATAGATATCGACAACCTGGATGGGATCTGCGTAGACCGAATCGACCAGCGTGATCGTGGCGATCGATGGCCGGAGCTTGTAGTTGCCGCGTAGGTAGTCCTCCAGATTCTTACGGAGTTCAGGCGTCATCCGCCAGCGATCGATCACGAGGTCGAGCTCCTCGGACCACACACGGCGATCGATGTGGCGCTCGAGTAGGCGGCGCAGCTGGTAGTGACGGAACCTCCAGGTCTGGCCCGGACCCGCGAGGTGCGGCCCGCCTCCGCGCCGATAGACGTCCTTTCGGAGCCAGTTCGCGGTAGTCGTGATCTGTCCGGCGTCGGTCAGATCGGCGAGGAACTCGAGGAGGTGGCGCGACTGTGGGCTGAGCTTGTCGGCCCAGCGCTGGACCTTGAACTCGCGCACGACCTCGTGGTGATACCGAAACGCCGTGATGTGCCGGCGAACTTGGTCAAGCGCCGGCTCGGCGAGATGCAGGCCGACCAGCAGATAGACAGGGTTCCCAGCCACTCCCGGATCGCCGGACTCGTCAACGAACAGGAACTCCTTAGGAACGTCCACGATCGGCAGGGTAGCCGGTTGCCGAGTTGTCGGCCGCGCCTGCTTACCCCGCAGCAGGCGGGTTTAACTCGTGAGCCCACTGCCTTACGCGTTGCGCCCTCTCTCGCGCAGAGGATGGGGGGACGAATGAGGGTACAGGGTGAGCAAGAAGGCCAGACTCGTGCTCAGGAATCGGCCTAGATGAGAATTGGTACCGCATACCGGATTCGAACCGGTGATCTCCGCCTTGAGAGGGCGGTGTCCTGGGCCTCTAGACGAATGCGGCACGCCGGACGAGGTGGGCCGAGTCTAGCAAGGCCCCCCGATCCGGGCAAACCTCGGCGCTGAGAGTCAGCTCCGCGCGCTCACCGTGACGCCACCGGCGACCGCCATGCGGTGGCGTTGCTCCTCGAGCCAGCCGAACACGCTGGCGGCAACGTCGGGCCATGTGTCCTCGCCCATGACCAGCCCGAAATGGGAGGCCGATGGAACGTACTCGTACGCCGCGCCCAACAGATCGGCGGTGTGGCGGGCCTCGTTGGGGGGGATGATATCGTCGAGGCCGGCGCCGATGACCAGGCTCGGCACGTCCGCCAGCGCGGCCATGTCGATGGCCACGCCGCGCATCCGCTCGCGTCGAGCACGGCCCGACTCGCGCGCGCCGTCGAGCAACTCGCGCATCTTGCCGATGTCGGCCTCGGACATGTCGGGCATCCGGGACCGCAGTTCGTCGGTCGTGCCGGACCAGCCCCACCACGCCGCGTCGTAGATGCCAGGCACCGAACGCAGCTCGTGCTCGTCGGGGCGCCGAGGCAGGGCGGCCGCTGGCGGCGAGGGGGCCAGCAGGATGAGGCCCAGGACGTCGCGCGGACGCTCGGCGGCGCGCATCAGGGCGACCAGCGCCCCAATCCCCCAGCCGATGACGACCGATGGACGGCCCAACTGGCGCAGCGCGGCCCCGACGTCATCGGCGTAGTCGGCCATGGTGGTGGCATCGAGTTCGGCCGGGGCGCTGGTGAAGTGCCCGCGCAGGTTCATGGCGTGCGCCTCCCAGCCGCGCTCGGCAAGGTAGGCAGCGAAATCGGTCCAGATCCAAGAGCCGGTCAGCACGCCATGCACCAGCAGCAGCGGTGGCTTGCGCGATCTGCGCTCCGGCTGGTGCGTCTCGATGTGGATGCCCTCGGGCTCGATGAAGGCCTCGTCGCGCTTGATCGCCTGCACCATCGGGCTCGTCAGTCCTCCAGCGGATTGAAGACCATGCCGGTCAGCAGCTTCGGATGGAAGTACGTCGACTTCTGCGGCATCACGTCCCCCGCCCGCGCCACGCCGGCCACCTGGTCAAGGCGCGTGGGTCGTACGAGGATGGCGGCCGCGGCCTCGCCGCGGGCCACGCGCTCGCGCGCATCGGTCTCGTCCCTAGTGTAGGCGACCCGCTCGCCGGCGGTGAGATCGACGTCGGTGATGCCCAGCCGGTCCGAAAGGACGGTGGCGTGGATGGCCGACAGGTCGAGGCCCCGCACCGCGGCCGACATCGGCTCCCGCCGCAGCCGCTCGTCCATGCCCGCGGCATCGGCAATCATCAGTGCTGCCTGTCCACCGCCCATGACGAGGCCAAACGCGGGTGCCGGGTCAAAGCGATGTGCGTCCAGGGCGGCGGCGACGGCGTCAGGTGCCATCGGCTCCGCGCGCCATAGCGGGTCATCGTTGGCCACCAGCCGGCGCAGCGCGCCCACATCGGCGTCCAGCAGCAACCGGTGGGTGGGAAGGATGTCCAATTCGACCATCTCGGCGTTGACCAGCAGCATCATGACCCAGTCCGCCGCCAGTGACCCCGCTGGCGCGCCGGACCAACGCGCGTCCCCTCGCACCTCCGCCTGGTAGGCCAGCGCCGTCTCATACCGATGGTGCCCATCGGCCACGAGCAACTCCTGGCGGGCCAGGTGGTTGAGCACCCGATCGTCGGGCTCGAACGCGGCCAGCTGGTGCAGCAGCCCCTCGTCATCGCGGGCTCGCCACTCGTCGGTCCAGGCGCGGGCCATGACGTGGTGGTAGCGCTCGGATCGGTCGAAGTAGACGGCCAGGATCGGGCTGAACTGGGTGTGCGTGGCGCGCAGCAGGCCCAGCCGGTCCGCCTTCGGCCCCGGCATGGTGTGCTCGTGCGGCCGGATGCCCTCGCCCCACGGCTGCAACGCGACGCGTGCCACGATCCCCTCGACGCGCAGGTCATCGGGGTCGGCGGCCGTGGCGTGGCGATAGTAGTAGGCCATCGGCTCGCGTCCCCGGGCGAGCGTGCCGTCTGCCATCCAGGCTGCCAGGGTCGCTGCGGCCGCGGCGTACGGATCGGGCTCGGCGCTGTACTCCAGTCGCACCGCGTTGTGCGGGTCGCGTGCCAGCAGCGCGTCACGCTGGCGGTCGGAGATCACGTCGTACGGCGGGCAGGCGACATCGGTCAGGTCCGCCAGGCTGGCCGGAGGAGCGCCCGCGTCGTCCTCGATGCGCAGCCGTTGCGGCACGGGATCGACTCCGAAGCGGCCATGGTCGTAGTGCAGGCCCCGGAACGGGGCAACGCGGGGCATCTCCGCCAGCATAGCCCGGGACACCCGCCTCCGGCGATCC
>JADLBB010000124.1 GCA_020848055.1 Chloroflexota bacterium
CGTTGACCGGCATCGGGCCGACCTCGGCCAGCAGGCCGACGACGCGCAGTCGCGTCTCGTCGCCCAGTGCGCGGTACAGCGTCCGGAGCCGGCGCAGGTGGTGATCGGCTGGGGAATGGCGGGTGAGGGGCATTGGCTAGGGCTTCTTTATCAAATGTCCATTTATATGTAGATGCGCTTATGGTACGGGTTAGCCGGCGCTTGTCAAGGTGCTAGGATCGGCGCGCCCGACTCCCAATCGACCCGGAGCAGCCAGGAGGTGCGCCGCTGACCAGCTCGACCCCGGACGCGCTGTGGCGCGATCCGGCCAACCGGGTGCTGCGACCGGCCGCCGTCCGTATCCAGGGATTGTCCCGCGGCAGGCTGCTCGATCGCTGTTCGCTGACGATCCCGGTCGGCATGCGGCTGCTGGTCGTCTCCGACCCACCCGAGTCGGCGTCTGCGCTGGTCCGTGCCGTCGCTGGCATGTCGCGGCCCTCGCGGGGGCGTGTCGAGCTTGCCGGGTCGCCAGACCCTTCGGTGGATGGCTGGGCACGGCGGGTGGCGTACCTCGGCCCTGAGCCGGGGCTGCATGGCTGGATGACGCCGCGCGAGGCGCTGCAACTGGCGGCCAGGCTGCTGGGCCTGCCGGTCGGGCTGGCCAGCGAGCGCATCGAGCGAGCGCTGGCGTGGGTTGGCGTGGGTCCACCGACATCGGACAGACCGATCTCGAAGGCGAGCCTGGCGGTCCTGCATCGGGTTGGCCTGGCCGCGGCGCTGATGGCCGATCCGGAGGTCCTCCTGCTCGACGAGCCCCTGCGTGGCCTGGAGACCCGCGAGCGGACGAAGCTGCTGCGCCTGCCCGGCCCGCGGCACACCGTCGTCATCGCCAGCAGGTATCCTGCGTCGGAGGCCGGCCTGGTCAGCCACGTGGCCCTCCTGCGCGAGGGGCGGGTCGCGCTGGTGGCGCCGGTCAACGAGCTCGATGTGGCCGGGCTGCCGATGAGCATGCGCGGCATCGAGGCTCTCGCGGAGCGTGCCGGCGGGCAGCCCGCGGTCGAGCATGACCCGGTCGAGTTGACCGAGCGCATCGGGCCGGTGCCGGGGGTGAACCGATGATGCAGGCCATGCTCGTGGCGCGCGTCACGCTGCGCGAGCTGTGGGTGACCTTTCGCCTCGTCCTCCTGCTGGCCGCGTTCATCGGAGGCAGTGCTGTCGCCACGCTGCTGCCGGGCGCCTCGACCACCCTGCTCGATCGCCTGGCCGCGCTGCTAGCGGTCGCGACCGCCATCTCAGCCGCCCTGGCGGCCTGGACCATGGCCGCGAACCGGACGGCCGGCAGGGCCGGGTGGCTCGTCAGCCGCTCGGTCACGCGCCACGGCTATCTTGCCGGGCTGTTCTGCGGCGTGGCGGGGGTGGGCGTGTTCGGCGCGGCGGCCTCGATGCTGCTCGGCTGGCTGGCCGCCCTGAGCCTGCCGGTGCCGCCAGCAGCACCGGTGCTGGCGGCCGCGCTGCTGGCCGCGGTGGGGGCAGTGCTGGCGGCGATCGCGATCGGCATGGCGGTGGGCGCCCTGCTCCAGCCGCTGCCGTCGGCCATCGTTGCGGGCATCCTCGTCGCCGCGGGTTGGTTTGCCATCGCGACGGCCGGCACGCTGCTGGCGGGCGGCGCGTTGAGCGTGCCATCCATCGGCCGCATGCTGGCGGCACCGACCGCGTTCGCGGACGCGCTGCGCTTCGCGGGCGCGGCCCTGCTGACGGCCGCGCTCGCGCTCACGCTCGCGGTCGTGGCGATCGATCGCGCCGAGCTTTGAAGCTCCGGCCTGCGACGGCCTGGGCCGTCCTGGGCATCGCCTGCCTCGGGGTGTTGCTGGGCGGGATGGAGCTGATGGTGGTCGCGATCGCCCTGCCCTCGATCGTGGCCGACTTCGGCGGCTGGACCGACCTCGCGGTGGTCAGCTGGATCATCAACGCCTACCTGCTGGCGTACGTGGTGACCATGCCGCTGGCCGGACGTGCGGCCGACCTGTGGGGCGCTCGGCGCCTGTACGTCGTCGCCCTGTTGCTGTTCGTGGCTGGTTCGGCGGCGGCGGGCCTGTCCCGCCTCGCCGGACCCGAGAGCGGCCTGGGGTGGCTCATCGGCGCTCGCGTGGTACAGGGCGTCGGCGGCGGGGCGCTCGTCCCGCTGTCGATGGCGCTGGCCAGCCACCTGTTCGAGGGTCGCTCCCGATCGATCGCGCTGGGCGTGGAAGGCGCGGCCACCTTCGTGGGCATGGCCATCGGTCCGGCCTACGGGGCGTGGGTGCTGCTCAACGTGTCGCTGCCGATCCCGGGCCTCGACATCGTCGCGTGGCAGTGGATCTTCTGGCTCAACGTGCCGATTGGCGTGGTGGTCGGCCTGCTGCTGTACGTGGTCGCCGGTGGCATCGAGACGCCGCGCGCCCGCGGCCGGCTCGATCTCGTTGGCGCGCTCCTGCTGGCCGTCGGCCTGGCGGCCACGGTCGGGGCGGTGACGCTGTCGGGAGAACTGGGTCTGGCCTCGCCGGTCGTGGGGGGCGGCCTGATCATCGGCCTGCTCGCACTCGTGACCTTCGGTGCCTGGCAGGCCAGGTCGTCCTCGCCCTTGATCGCCGTTCGGCTGTTCGCCGACCGTTCGTTCACCGCGGCCAACGCGGTCAGCCTGCTCACCGGCTACACGCTGGCGACCGCGATCATCGGTGGACCGGTGTTCGTCAACCGGGTCCTGTTCGGAACCGATGGTCAGGCCGCCATCGCGTTGACGGCACTGACCATGGCGATTGCGCTCGGTGCCATCGCCGGCGGGGTCGGTGCAAACCGCATCGGCGAGCGTGCCACCACCATCATCGGCATCGTCGTGTCCGCCGTCGGGCTGTGGCGCGGCATGGGCTGGGGCGTCGAGGCGCCGCTCGATCGGATCGCGATCGACCTGGCGATCTTCGGAGCCGGCTTCGGGCTGACGGTGGCGCCGCGTGCCATCGCGGCCGTGGCATCGGCCGGAGTCGAGGCCTACGGCGTGGCGGGCGCGCTGTTGCAGGTGGCGCGCACGATCGGCATGAGCATCGGGCTGGCACTGTTGACCGCGATCGGCCAGAACCGGATCGACGAGCTCTCGGCGCTCGTCGCCGACCCGGCGCGGCGCGACGCGCTGGTCACCGAGCTCGGCCATCCTGAGTTCGTGGGCGTGGACCCGACCACGTCGCTGGCGCTGGTGGACCTGCTCGAGCGCTGGTCGCGGTCCGAGGCGGCCGATGTGCTGCGCCTGGTGCTGGCCATCGCGCTGGCAGTGGCGGTCGTGACGCTCCTTCCGGCCATGGCGCTCGATGGACGCGCGCGCGTTACCAGGTCGGCTTCGCGATGACCACCAGCTCGCCCCAGTTGCGGTTGTAGCCCTGGGAGGTCTGGAGGGTCAGGCGCTCGTACCCGGTCTCGTGCGTCCACGACGCGCCCTGGCTGCAGTCGTCCTGGATCTGGAGCGCCAACGGCGGCTCGATGCCGAAGTCCTCGGGGTTGTTGGTCGTGGCGTCAGGGTCGGGGCAGGCGACGTTGGGCCGCACCTCGGTCACGACATAGCGCAGGACGTCGTCGTTGGACATGCGGACGAGCACCTCCGCCCCGATCTGCACGTTCCACAGCGGCTTGAACAGGTTGTTTTCCGCATGGGCGAAGATGAACGAGTTCTGGTTGTGGCCCGGCTGATGGCCGCTGCGCAGGATGTAGGCGGCATCGTGTGGCGGGAAGCTGTCGGTCTGCTCGCTGGTTGACTGCTTGACCAGCACGTTGATCTCGACCGATGGGATCTGGAGCTGGACCGCGACCACGTCGTCCGGCAGTGGCGTGGGGCTGGGTGAAGGTGATCCGGGCGTGCTGGGCAGTTCGCCCGAAGGGCTCAGCGGCGGGGTGGGGGTGGCCAGTGCTACCGGGGTCGGCGTCGGGATGGGTGGCAGGCTCGAGGCCGGAGCGCCGTCGCGGCCGAGCGTACCGATAATGATGAGTGCGACTCCCGCCACGCCCAGGATGATCGGGAGCGCCCATGAGGAGAGCCGCTTCACGTGCGCGAGTCTAACCGCCGGACCGATGCGACGCTGTCGCGGGCGCTGTCGCTCGCTCGCGAGGCCCTTGCCGCAGACCCGGCCGGAATAGCCACCGATATCGACGGCACGCTGTCACCTATCGTGGATGATCCGGGAGCCGCCCGCCTGGCCGATGGCGCGTCCGATGCTCTGGCCGCCCTGGTTCCGCGGATGGCGGTGGTGGCGGCCGTCACCGGAAGGGCGGCGGCAGACGGGCGACGCATGCTCGGCGTGGACCGCGTGCTGGTGGCGGGCAATCACGGCACCGAGTGGCTCGAGCCGGGGGAGTCCGTACCGATCCGGGTGCCGGGCGCTGGGGATGTCCCGGCTCGCCTGGGGCGGATGCTGGCCGGCCTGCCCCCGCTGGCGGGAGTGGAAGCCGAGCACAAGGGCCTGTCGGCGACCATCCACTACCGCGCGGCCGCCGACCCCGCCGCCGCGCGCGGCGCGCTCCTGGCGGCGTTGGCCGCGGCAGGCTCCGAAGGCATCTGGGTGCGCGAGGGCCGCATGAGCATCGAGTTGCGGCCGGCTGGGCTGGGCGACAAGGGCTCTGCTGTTCGAGCCATCGTGGCCCACTATCGCCTGCGCGGGCTGCTGGTGCTGGGCGACGACGCCACCGACCTCGACATGTTCGACGCCGTCGCGGCGCTGCGGGCGTCCGGCGGCCTGCGCGCGGCGATCATCGCGGTTGCCGGTGGTGAGGAGGTCAAGCCGGAGGTGGCGTCCGCGGCCGACATCGTGCTGCCCGGCCCGGACCGTTTGGTCGGGCTGCTGCGGGGCCTGGCGGAGGATCCGGGGTGGCCCCCACGGCGATGATCAGGCACCGGCTTGTTGTTGTGCCCGGCGACGGTCGGCCGAGCGAAACCAGGTCCAGTACAGGGCGGTGGCGATGGTGTAGAGCGTGATGACCGTGATGAAGTTGACCGCGTAGCCCGCGTCGAAGCCGATCGTCGCCTGCAGGATCGCGTACCAGCCGCCACCGACCACCCAGCCCAGCTGCCACAGGACGTTCATGGCCGCGGCCAGGGTGGCGCGCTCGACCGGGCTGACCTGCTCCATCGCGAACGCGGAGAAGATCGGGTTGCCTGCGTTCATCAGCGAATTGCGCACGACCATGGCGGCGATGACCGTCCACAGGATCGGCGAAAAGCCGAGCACGGCCAGGAACGGGATGCTGGCGGACTGGACGATCACGACCGAGGTCATCTGGCCGAACCTGCGCGCCAGCGCGGGCTGGCCCAGCAGGGCCGCCACGGTGCCCAGGCTGGTGATGGCGAACAGCGCATTGAGTTCGGCCAGGTCCAGGCCGAACCTGGCCTGGATGAACAGGTTGAGGAATGGGATGACCTGCCCGGCGCCGATCGCGATCAGGGCACCCGGCAGCAGCAGCCTCACGAAGAGCCCTCTATCGGCCACCCTCAACCCGAGCCATGTCCTCGATCGCTCGGGCATCTCGCCGCCGGCAGCGCCGCCCGATCCCGAGCGCCGCGGTCGGTCGTCTGTCAGCAGCCCTATCGTCCCGAGCCCGACGATCAAGAGCCCTGCCATGATGACCAGGATGATGCGGTAGGTCCCCGGACCGCCCGGGTCGAACCCCATCGAGACGGCCAGGCGGGTGGCCACCACGCCGCCCAGCGCAGCGGCCACCACGCTGGTCACCGATTGGATGGCCGCCTGCAGAGCGAACAGCTCGTTGCGATGCTCCGGGGTGCTGTGCTCGGTGAGGAACGGCGCCTGGACGACGCCGATCGACTGCTGCCCGATGGACCACAGCACCGCGAAGGCGATGATCAGGCCCACCGCCTCGAACAGCACGAGGCCGATGATGGCCAGGATCGCCGCCAATACGCCAAAGGCCATGACCGCGCGCCGTCCAAATCGGTCCGATGCGGCGCTGGCCGGGAACGCGGCAGCCGCGCCGGCGGTCGAGGCGACGGTGGCGACCAGCCCGATCACGGCGGTCGAGTGGCCGAGCGAGGCGAGGTACAGGTTGAAGTCGATCCAGTACAGGCTCAGCGCCGCGCCAATCACGAGCGTGGTGCCCATGAACAGCCGCGCGTCACGGTGGAAGCCGGCGAATCGCGAGATCATCGGCTCGGCTGGCTAGGTGGCACGGTCCGCGACGTCGGCCATATCGGCCAGCTGCCGTTCCATCCACCAGGTGATGTCGAAGCGCTCGACGTCGCGCCGCAACCTCGCCAGCCGCCGGCGACGCTCGTCCACGTTCATGGCCAGCGCGCGCGCCAGCGCTTCCGCCGTGCCGGCCACGTCGGCCGGCGCCACGGTCAGGACTCCCGCCGCCATCTGCGCGTGCGCGCCGGCCGTCTCCGACAGCACCAGCGCGGCGTCCCGTTCGGACACCACCACCGCCTCCTTGGCCACCAGGTTCATGCCGTCCACCAACGGGTTGACCAGCACCACGTCGGCGATCGACAGTCCGGCCAGGGCCTGGGCGTAGTCGTTCTCGTAGAACAGCTGGATCGGGCGCCAGCCCGCGCGTCCGAAGCGGGCATTGATGCGATCGACCGCGTCCTGCACCTTGCGCCCGTACGCGCCGTACTCGCGCAGGCTGGTGCGGGACGGGACCAGGAAGGCCAGGAAAGTGACGTTCCCGCGCAGGCGGTGATGAGCCTGAAGCAGCGCCTCGTAGGCGAGGAACCCGCGCAGGATGTTCTTGGATGGCTCGAGCCGGTCGACGCGGACTATGACGCGCCCGGTGGTGGCGCCCAGCAACTGGGCGGCCCGTCGACACGCGGCCCGAGAGCCGGCCACCCGCCGCGTGGCCGCGACGTCGATACTGATCGGGTAGGTGCGCACCAGGGTCGTGTGGCGCCGGCGCCGGATGGCCGACGTCCCGTAGTGCACGGCGGCATCGGGGACGAACGACTCGA
This sequence comes from Chloroflexota bacterium, assembly GCA_020848055.1. Classification (GTDB taxonomy): domain Bacteria; phylum Chloroflexota; class Limnocylindria; order QHBO01; family QHBO01; genus JACDBZ01. Next base: position 6,959 of record JADLBB010000124.1, read on the forward strand.
CCATGCGCAGGAAGTTGTGGGCGTAGCGTTCGGTCTGGAAGCCGACGATGTCGTTCGCGAGCAGGCCGGCGGCGATCGCCTCGCGGATCCGGGGCGCGATCGTCAGCCACATCGATGACGGGGGCCACGGGATGTGATTGAAGTGGCTCAGGATCGCCTGCGGGCGAGCCTTGCGGATCGGTGCTGCGGCCAGGTA
>JADLBB010000125.1 GCA_020848055.1 Chloroflexota bacterium
CTCACTCAAATTCTGCCTGCTCGCCAAGGGCGAGGCGCAGCTCTATCCGCGTTTCACGCCCACCTGCGAATGGGACACGGCGGCCGGCCAGGCGATTCTCGAGGCCGCCGGTGGGGCGGTCGTCATCCTCGACGGCCGGCCCCTCACCTACGGCCGTGGCGGCGATCACATGAAACCCTTTTTCATGGCTGCAGCCTCGCCCGAACTGGCCGCTAAGGGTGTGTCGGAAATGCAGAAAGCTCTTTCGGCCGGCTGAAGGTCCCGTTAACCGCGCATGGCTTACATGCGTGGCGCGCGCTTGTGGTCACTTCCGTGTGCGTATATAGGCCCGGCATATTCTTGCCCAGCATATGGCCTAGTCACCTGCTCATGAACGTCCGCACCATCTGCCTGTCCATCCTCTATGATGGCGAGGCGACCGGCTACGAGATCCGCAAGCTCAGTGTCGAAGGGGAGTACTCCTACTTCATCGACGCCAGCTATGGCGCGATCTATCCGGCGTTGCAGAAGCTCGAGGCGGACAAGTTCGTCACCTCGCGCGTCGCCCGGCAGGACGGCCGGCCCTCCAAGAAGATCTACTCGATCACCGAATTGGGCCGCCGCGAATTCATCAACTCGCTGTTCGACAAGCTGGGCGAGGATGAGTACCGCAGCGAGTTCATGCTGTTCGCGCGCTTTGCGCCAGAACTACCTCAGTCGTTGGTCATCCAGCGGCTCAATGAGCGCCTCGAATCGCTCGACCAGGCGGTCGCCGAAATGGATCGGCTCGCCACCAGCCACACCAGTCCCGCCGATCGCTGGATAATCGACCATGGCCGATCTTGCATGGCGTTTGCGCGTGACCATATCGAAGCCCACATGGGCGAATTGATCGCGATGGCGCGGCCGGATGCCGCTGCTGCCGCGGAATAGAGGGCATTTTCTCAATGCGTGCGATTTACTCCTACGGCATCGCGCTCGTCATCGTGCTCGGTCTGGCGATCTGGATGGCCTCGGGCATCCTCGTAACCGGCGGCAACGGTCCAGGTAATGGCGAGCGGAACATCGTCTCGCTGGTCGAGAAGGACGGCGGTCCGCTGACCGACGCCATCAACGACTCCCACATCAACGATCATGGCGAGCAGGTCGGCCACGTCGACCCCGAGCTGACCATTGCCGAGCGCAATGAGCAGGCCGGCGGCGGCGAAGCGGCCGCGCCGCGCTCGGTGCGCATCGCCGTCGTCACCGCCCAGAACATGCCGATCGAAGTGCCGCTGCGCGGCCGCACCAAGGCCAAGTCGAGCGTCAATGTCGTGGCGCAGACCTCGGGCATCGTGCAGTCGGTGGCGGTCAAGAAGGGTCAGGCCGTCAAGGCCGGCGACACCATGTGCACGCTCGACCAGGGCGCCCGCAAGCTCGCGGTCGACCAGGCGCAGGCCGCTGTCGACCAGGCGCAGACGGCCTACAATGCCAATCTCGAGCTGGTGAAGAAGGGCGTTGCCGCTTCCAACACCACCCTCGCCGTCGAGGCGCAGCTCAAGGGCGCGCAGGCGCAGTTGCAGAACGCGCAGCTCGAGCTCGACCGCACCGTCATCAAGAGCGACATCGCCGGTACCGTCAGCGACCCCATGACCACCGTAGGCAGCATGCTCTCGATGGGCCAGCCCTGCGCCACTGTCGTCGAGCTCGACCCGATGCTGTTCATCGCCTCGGTCCCCGAGGCCCGCATCCAGTACGCGCGGCTCGGCCTCAAGGCCGCCGTGACCACCATCACCGGCGACAAGGCCGAGGGCACCGTCAGCTACATCGCGCCCACCGCCGATGACGCGACCCGGTCGTTCCCGGTCGAGATCGACCTGCCCAACGCCGACCTCAAGCTGCGCGACGGCATCACCGCCGAGGCGGTGGTCAATGTCGGCACCGCGCCGGTCCACGTCCTGCCGCAGTCGGTCCTCACGCTCGACGATGACGGCGTGCTGGGCATCCGCACAGTCGAAGCGGGCAACAAGGTTGCCTTCCATCCCGTGACCATCATCCGGGATACGCGTGAAGGCGTCTGGGTCACCGGCCTGCCCTTCAGCGTCAATGTGATTACCGTCGGACAGGAATTCGTCCAGCCCGGCCAGATCGTCGATGCAAAGACTGCAGACGGGGAGCCTGCCGCAACATGATGAACTTCCTCGAGCGCGTCCTGCGCATGCCCAGGGTCGTCCTTACGGTGATGGCCCTGCTGCTTGTTGCCGGCGGCATCAGCTACACGTCGCTGCCCAAGGAAAGTTTCCCGGCAATCGACATTCCCTACTTGTACGTTTCGGTGAGCCAGACCGGCGTGTCGCCGGGCGACGCCGAGCGGCTCCTCGCCAAGCCGATCGAGGACCGCGTCAAGGAAGTCGACGGCCTCGTCAACTACACGACGACCTCGACCACCGGCCACGCCTCGGTGTTCCTCGAGTTCGACGTCAATGTCGACGGCGACAAGGCGCTGCAGGATATCCGCGCGGCCATCGACGGCGTCACCGGCGAACTGCCGAGCGACGCGACGACCCCCACGGTCACCGAGATCTCGTTCTCGGGCATGCCCTCGATCAACGTCGCGGTCTATGGCGACGTGCCCGAGCGCGCGCTGGTGCAGAACGCCAAGGCGCTGCGCGACGAGCTCGAGAAGCTGCCCGACGTGCAGTCGGTGTCGATCTCCGGTTCGCGCGACGAAGTGCTCCAGGTCACCATCGACCTCAACCGCCTCGATGCCTACAACCTCACCGCCAGCCAGCTGTTCGACGCCCTCGCCAAGAACAACATGGTGGTGCCGGGCGGCACGCTCGACACCGGCCAGGGCTCGTTCAACGTCGAGGTCCCCGGCCTCATCACCACGGCCGAGGACGTCTACAACCTGCCGCTCAAGACGGTGGGCGACACCGTCGTCACCTTCGGCGACGTGGCGACCATCACGCGTACCTTCGAGGACGCGACCAGCTACGCCAACGTCAATGGCTCCCCCGCCATCACGCTGGGCGTGATCAAGAAGCTTGGCACCAACGTCATCACCGTGTCGGACGAGGTCCGGCGCGTCGCGACCGAGGTCACCGCCAGCTGGCCGCAGGGCGTGCAGCACTCGTTCCTGCTCGATCAGGCCGAGAGCACCAAGCAGCTCTTCCGGTCGCTCGAGGCGGCGGTGCTCACTGCGGTGGCGCTGGTGATGATCACCTGCGTGGCGACGCTGGGCCTGCGCCCTGCCCTGATGATCGGCACCTCGATCCCCATCTCGTTCATGATGGCGTTCATGGTGGCGCAGATGCTGGGCATGACCATCAACATGATGGTGATGTTCGGCCTCGTCATCGCGGTGGGCGTGCTCGTGGACGACCCGGTGGTGGTCGTCGAGTACGCAGAACGAAAGCTGCAGGAGGGCATCCCCAAGCGGGAGGCCTTTATCATGGCGGCCAAGAAGATGTTCGTGCCGGTCGTCGGTGCGACCGCCACCACGCTTGGCGCGTTCGTGCCCCTGCTCTTCTGGCCAGGCATCGTCGGCAAGTTCATGAGCTACCTGCCCACCATCATCATCGTGGTGATGGTGGCCTCGCTGATCTCCGCGCTCATCTTCATGCCCATCATCGGCGGCATCATTGCCAAGACCCATGTGGACGAGAAGGAAAAGGAAGCCGCCGACATCGTCA
>JADLBB010000126.1 GCA_020848055.1 Chloroflexota bacterium
CGCGCTTCTATGCTGCATGAACGGAATCGCATTCATATGAGAGGAACGACATGAGCCCCAGCAAATCCGGGAACGTCCGCGACACGCCAGCCGAAGGTTGGACCGATGAAGAGCGCGCCGCCATGAAGGAGCACGCCGCCGAGCTCAAGCGCGCCAACACCCGCGGCAAGGCGGGCGCCAAGGCAGCCGGCGAGGCCGACCTGCTCGAGAAGATCGCCGAGATGCCCGATGCCGACCGGGTCATGGCCGAGCGCATCCACTCGATCGTCAAGGATGTCGCGCCGGGGCTGTCGTCGCGGACCTGGTACGGCATGCCGGCGTACGCCAACGCCGATGGCAAGGTCGTGTGCTTCTTCCAGGCCGCCGCCAAGTTCAACGCCCGCTACGCGACGTTCGGCTTCAACGACGTCGCCACCCTCGACCACGGCAGCATGTGGCCGGTGGGATGGGCGTTGACGAGTCTGACCGCCGACGACGAGAAGCTGGTTGCCGCCCTGATCAAGAAGGCGACCGCCTGAGGCCGATCACCGCGTTGTCGCGCCACGCGCGACCATCGGCGAAGGACGCGCGTGCGACCATCGGTTGGTCGCGCCACGCGCGACCATCGGCGAAGGAGGACGCGCGCAGGCGGCGCCGGTCGCGCCACACGACACCCGGGACGAACGACGAGGCTCTCGTTCGCCCTTGGTCGCGCCCCACGCGACTCGGGCGGTTTCCAAGCACGATGGGCAGACTCCCACCATCTTGACGTGGCGCACATACAACCGTATGGTTGTACTTGATGCAGGTGCACGCCGACCACGACCGTCTCTTCTCCGCCCTCGCCGATGCCACGCGCCGCGACATCGTGCGTCGCGCCCTGGACGGAGCCGAGGGCGTGGTCGAGCTGGCCGAGCACTACCCGATGAGTTTCGCGGCCGTGCAGAAGCACGTCGCGATCCTCGAGCGAGCCGGGCTGGTCACCAAGCATCGCATCGGCAGACGCAAGGTCGTCCGCACCAATGTCGAAGGCTTGCGCGCCGCGCAACGCCTGCTCGACCAGTACGAGCTGCTGTGGCGCGCCCGCGTCGACCGCATGAACGCCATCCTCGCCGAATCCACGGAGGCCACCCCATGACCGTCACCGCCATCCACAAGGACCCGGGCGCCTTGACCATGACTCTCGAGGCCGAGTTCGGATCGGCCCACAGCTGCCAGACGCGTTCGGGTGAGGCGTCGACGCCAGCTCGAGCGCTGGTGGGGCCCGCCCATCTACCCCGCCACGTTCACGCGCCACGATCTGTCGGTCGGTAGCCGCGTCGAGTACCACATGACCGGCCCGGAGGGCGATCAACCGCGCGGCTACTGGGACATCCTCGAGGTCGATCCGCCGCATCGGCTCGTGGTCCGCGATGGCTTCGCCACCGACGACGGGTCGCCGAACGATCAGATGCCGGTTGGCGAGTTCACCGTCACCATCCGGGACGCTGGCCACGGGCGCGCCAGCATGACCATGGAGAGTCGCTTCCCGAGCCGGGAGGCCATGGAGCAGCTCATCGCCATGGGCCAGGAGGAAGGCCTGCGCGAGGCGGTCGGCCAGATCGACGCGATCCTGGCCGAGGATGGTGTCGCGGCGGCCGCTGCATCGGTGGCGGCAGAGGCGTGACCATCCGTAGCGTGCGCCTGGCGCTACCGATAGATCGCGGACTCCTCGCCTCCGCGGGCTCGACGGCGTCGCCGGCACCGATTTATCGGTTCAAGTGACACCTGGGGGCCGATTTCAACTGGCGCAGGCGCTGGCGCCTCCGACCTATCGGCGAATGCGTCGCCGTTGATAACCACCAGGCGTGATTCCCGCGACCTATCGGTGAACAGGACGGATGGGACCGCAACGCAACGACCAACGAGAGCAACCCGCGCGCCCTCTGAACGTGATGAACACCACACCGATGCAGGAGACTGACGACGTGACCACCTCGACGACCGCCACATCCACCCGCACCATCGAGGTGCCCGGAGCCACCATCGTGTACGACGTCCGGCCGGGCACATCCAACGAGCGGCCACCCCTGTTCCTGGTCGGGTTGCCCATGACCGCCGACGGCTTCGGCACGCTGGCCAGCCACTTCACCGACCGCACCGTCATCACCTACGACCCGCGCAGCGGTGGTCGCAGCAGCAAGGCCGACCCGACGTCCGAAGCCTCGCCCGAAGTGCACGCCGACGACCTGTATCGGGTCATCACCGACTTCGGTGGAAGCCCGGTCGACGTGTTCGGGACCAGCGGCGGCGCGATCAGCTCGCTGGCGCTCGTTTCGCGCCACCCGGAGGTCGTCCGCACGCTCGTGGCGCATGAGCCACCGCTCGCATCGGTCCTGCCCGACCGGACCAACGCCATGGCCGTCACCCGCGCCGTCGGCGACACGTACTCCGCTCGGGGCTTCGGGGCCGGCATGGCCCATTTCATCGCGGTCGTCACGCACCGCGGCGAGTTTCCGGATGGCCTCGCGGATCAGCCCGGGCCGGACCCCGCGATGTTCGGCATGCCCGCCGATGACGATGGCTCCCGTACCGACAACCTGTTGGGTGCCAACAACGTGGTCACGACCACCCACTTTGAGCCGGACTTCGACGCGCTGCTGGCCGCGTCCACCCGGATCGTGCTGGCGGCCGGTATCGAGTCCGAGGGCGAGATGGCCAACCGCGCGGCGCACGCCGTCGCCGCACGACTCGGGCGCGAGGCGGTCTCGTTCCCCAGTCACCACGCCGGCTTCCTCGGTGGCGAATACGGCCAGCCCGGGAAGCCCGACGAATTCGCCACGCGCCTGCGCGAGGTCCTCGACTCGCCCGACCTCGACGCAATCAGCGGCTGACCGGCGCATGAGCAAGCTGATCTACAGCCTCAGTGTCTCGCTCGATGGCTTCGCCGCCACGACCGACGGCGGCCTCGGCTGGGTGCAGATCGACCACGAGCTCCATTCCTGGTTCAACGACCAGGCGCGGACGATCGACGCGACGCTGTACGGACGCCGCATGTACGAGCTCATGGCCTCCTATTGGCCCGGTGGCGAGGACGATCCAAACGCCAGCGAGGCGGAACGCGAGTACAGCCGCATCTGGAAACCGATGCCGAAGATCGTCTTCAGTTCGAGCCTCGAGCGAGTCGAGCACAACGCACGGCTCGTCAGCGGCGATGTCGCCGAGATTCTCGATGGCCTGAGGACCGAGTTCGACGGCGACCTGGATGTCGCCGGACCGACGCTCGCCGGTCAGTTCGTGCGGCGCGGCCTGGTCGACGAGTATCGGCTGGCGATCCATCCGGTCGTGCTCGGTGCCGGCCTGCCCTTCTGGCCGGCGCTGGATGCACCGCTTCAACTGCGGCAGACCGATCAGCGCACGTTCGCGTCGGGCGTCGAGTTGCGCTCGTTCGTACCGCGTTGAGGTCGACCGCCGGCGGTCGATTCTCGAGCTTGGCTATGGGGTGACCATTCTTGCCACATCGTGTCGTCTACCGGGTGCAGTATGGACCGATGAACACCGTTGAATGGCTGCTCGATTCGGACCATGCCATTCGCTGGCAGGCCATGACCGAGGTCAGCCGGCCCGGCAAGCGGCGCGTCGTCATGCGCATCGACTTCCAACCATCTCAGACGGAGACACCATGAACGACCACGGACGACCATCGGCGCCGATCATCCTGGGTCCCGGCTTCTGGCTGGGCGCCTGGGCATGGGATGAGGTCGCCGCCATCCTGCGCGCCGGCGGCCACGACGTCACCGCCCTCACGCTGCCGGGCCTCGAGTCGGCCGACGCGGACCGATCGGCCATCACGTTCGCGGACCACGTCGACGCCATCGTGGCGGCCGTCAACGCCGCGCCCCGACCGGCCGTCCTGGCCGTGCACAGCGCGTCAGGGTTCAGCGGGTACGCGGCCAGCGATCGGGTCCCGGATCGGATCGCGGCCATGGTGTACGTCGACACGGCACCCGGCATTGCTCCGTTGGACCCGGACTTCGCCGATGCCGACAAGCCGATGGTCTGGTCGGAGATCGAGACGGAGGAGAATCTCGACGGCCTGAGCGAGGAACAGAAGGAGGAGTTCCGACGGCGCGCGGTTCCCGTGCCCGGCGACGTGATCCGCGGATCCGTGCCGCTGACGAACGACGCTCGCAACGACATTCCAAGCACACTGATCTGCACGGCCTTCAGCGCCGAGCAGTACCAGACCTACGCCCGTGACGACCCGCCGTCCTTCCTGGCCGGCATCTCACTGCTCCGCAACACGACATGGTTCGACCTGCCGACCAGCCACTGGCCGATGTGGTCGCGCCCGGCCGACCTGGCCCGGATCATCGGCGACGTCGCGAACGGCAGGATCGGAGCGTGATCCGCATCGGCTCGATCGTCATCCGCGTCGACGACCTGGAGCGCCAGAGGGCCTTCTGGACCGCGGCACTGGGCTACGTCGCGCGCGATGGTGACGGCGACGACTTCGCGCTCCTCCACCCGCCAGACCGCCGCGGGCCGAACATCTCGCTCGATCGCCACCGATCGAGCGCCCAGGCTCCGCCCCGCATCCACCTTGACCTGTACGCCGACGACCAGGCCGCCGAGGTCGAGCGGCTCATCGGACTCGGCGCGACCGAGGTGCACTGGGACCGACGCCCGGCGGATGCGGACTACGTCATCATGGCCGACCCGGAGGGCAACCGCTTCTGCGTGATCGACGCGGGCTGACCAGCACCTCTGCGGGCAACGGGAGAAGACCCATGACCATCCGTGGCACAGGAACGAGGGAGGACCCCTGGCAGTTGACGACTGCCCCGGGCACGAGCGCGTACACGATGTACCGCGACGAGGTGTCCGACCCGCCGCAGCTCGCCTGCCAGGTGGGCACGACCCGGCTCGCCTACCACGCGAGCGCCGTGGAGGACCTCCACGCCTGGTTGAAGGACCAGGGCGACTGGGTGCCCCTCGGGGCTGCCGACGAGCAGAAGCCGGCACCCGAGGGCACGGTGGAGGCCTGGGGTCGCTCCCCTGACAATCCTGTCGGCGGCTGGTACGGCCTGCGCAAGGGCTATCGGGGCCGATTCGGCATGTACCTGCCACCATTGCTTGAAGCGCTCGGCCTCGCCGAGTTGGAGCACAACCCACGCAACAACCGCATCAGGGCACGGTGAGGTCCAGCAGGACCATTCGGGCCTTGCGCCGGACGCACCGTCCGGCGACCATGTGGCCGATGATCCACCGCCGCGCCGGCTCGGCCCTGACCCTGGGCCTGGTCGTGCTCCTCGCCGCCTGCCGGGCGACCACGGGGTCCTCGACCACCGCCGATCCGGGGACGCCGGCTCCGACACCGAGCCCCACGGCGACGGCGTCGGAACCGAGCCAAGCGGCCTCGCCGTCGGCCAGCGCGGAGGCAACGGCCACCCCCTCGGCCAGCGCCGATGCCCTCAGACCGTTCCCCGTGGCGCCCAACGCGGACGCCGATGCGCTGTTCGTGGCGCGCGACGAGTGCGAGAACCTCGACGCCGGCTACAGGGTCTCCTTCCCGGATAGCTGGTGGACCAACACGGCGATCGGCGAGGTCGGGCCATGCGCCTGGTTCTC
>JADLBB010000127.1 GCA_020848055.1 Chloroflexota bacterium
GCCACGGACGCCCGATTCCTCGAGGAGGTGGCCGCGCTGGTCGTGCCACTCCGCCCGCGCGCGTGAGGTCGGCGCCGTCGCACCGACGCGACGCGCGAGCCTACAGCCTGACCACCGAGAACAGGTACCCGATGGCGTATGGGATTGCCAGGATGACCAGGATGACCAGCAGCACCAGGCCGGCGTAGAGGAACAGGCTCAGGTCGGGCGGACCGACGCGCTCCGGCGGTGGTGTCAGCCGCTTCGGCAGGTGCGACGGCCGCTGTGGCGGTCGATGCTGGTAACGATGGGGTTCGGACAGGTCCGGCATGCGCAGCTGCGGCCCGGGCATCGGTGCTAGTTCCGCCCCGCTCCGGGGTGGCCGCGTTCCACCGAGTCCACCAGCTCGCGCAACCGGCGCGTGCGCTCGGCCCGATCGGCCACGTAACGCTCGATCGCCGCGAGGATGTGTCCGGGCCCCAGGTGCGCCTCGTCGATCACCTCGTCCACGCTGCCACCGGTCCGCCAGCGATCATCCCAATCGGAACTGAGCGAGTACTCCTCGCTGATCGGCCCGTCCACCCAGTCGCGCATGAGCTTGTGCGCCCGGTTGGTGATGGCCATCCCGTCCCAGCGATCTGCGGCGGAGCACAGCTCGTCGCGGTACGCGCCATCCTGAATCGCGAACAACTGCGGGCTGACGGCAGCCACGATGCGCACGTTCAGGCCGCGGCGCTCGATCTCGGGCAGGACCTTGACCACGTTGGCGGTGCTCATGGTGCCCTGGACGTACACGGTGCCCGCGCAGGGCCGATCCGGGTCGGCGCGGCGCAGGAAGTAGGCGCCCCGCGCGGCGGCCCGATGCGAATCCATGCCGAGCGCATCGCGGTCCGGGATCTCGATGGCCGGGCGGGTGAGATGCAGCGCGACGATCGGCACGTCGGTGGCCAGCGCAGCGGCCAGCAGGACCGGCACCTCGTTGTACTCCCATGGATGCAGATCGATGACGTGGCCGGATGGGAACAGCTGCGTCACGCCGGTCGAGAAGATGCCGAAGTGGGTGCGCGAATCCTCCGCCGTCTCGGGCCCGGAATGGCCGGCGATCCACAGCACCTTGCCCAGCTTGAGGTTCGCGTCCTGCGCCAGCTGGCTGAAGAGGCGCATCGGACCGTACTTGAGATAACTGAACGAGCCGTAGGTGGAGCAGGCGGCCCAGAAGCCGTTGAAGGCAACGAACGGGTCGTCGGCCATGTTGACCGTGGCGATGCCGACGCTTATGCCGGCATTGGTGAACTCGGTGATCTCCTGGGGTAGCAGCGTGCCGCGCGGATTGGTGTCGCGGTTATACCAGCCCCAACCGGGCATGTCGCCGAAGCCCTTGGCGAAGCCGGCGATGTTGGTGGACTCGGCCAGGTCGGCGGAGCAGGCGATGACCAGCGGCCTGCCGTACTCGGCCCTCGCGAACGAGTTGACCCACGCGCCCCAGGCGGCCAGCGCGGCGCGGTTGGGCGCCTTCTCGCCGGGCTGCTTCCACATGGTCTCGGGGTAGGCGTCGGGGTCGGTGAAGCGCCGATCGGCGAAGATCGCCGCGCCGTGGCCGCCCAGGTTGAAACCCTCCGGGCGCTCGGGCACCGACGCGGCCAGGTCCGCCAGCCGATCGGTGATCCGGTCGACGACGTCGGTCCTACCGCTCAGGACGCCAAACGCGATCTCGAAGTTGTGGCGCGCCTGGGCCTCGCGTTCTGCGGCGTCGGCCGGTGCGGGCTGGTCCACCCCCGCGTACTCGACGCCGTGGCGCTCCATGAAGCCGCGGCGCACCTCCCAGAAGCCGGGAGAGTTCATGGCGTGCGGGGTCCCGTGGCTCTTGTTGTCATAGATGCCGTAACCGCGGCCCTTGCGGGTGCGGAACCACGCCATCGACGGCACGCGCGCCGGGTTGTCGCCGTGCGCGGCCTCCAGCACGGCGCGGGTCACCGGACCCCAGTCGGAGCCGCTCTCGGTGCCGGTAATGCGCCAGCCATACGGCGCGAACCATTCGGCCGGGGTGCCGTGAACGACGGAGCTGATGGCCACGTCGTCGATACCGTAGTCGTTCCAGTCGATCAGGAACACCAGGTTGTCCAGGCCCAGGCCCCAGGCGCTGTTGCGGGTCTCGTGGCTGGCCCCCGGAGTCAGTCCGCCCTCGCCCTCGACCGCGAAGACCCGGACGTCACCGGCGCCGGCCAGGCGCAGCGCGGCGGCCTCGCCGGCGGCGGGCGGCATGCCATGGCCCGAGGGCCCCGTGTTGAACTTGAGGAAGAGGGTCTTGCCCTCCATCTCGGCGTGACCCGGCAGTCCACCGCGATGCCTGAAGGTGAGCAGGTCCTCCCAGGTCAGCGCCCAGCGGCCGCCATCGGGGAACGCGAAGCGCTCATCGCCGTCACGCCGGTGGCGGGCCCGCAGGGCCTCGTTGAGCACGGCAAGCGTGGCGTACACCAGCGGCACGGTGTGGCCGGCCGACAGCACGAAGCGGTCGGCGAACGGCAACCACGGCCGGCGGATGTCCCAGCGCATGGCGCCCGACAGCAACAGCGACACGAACAGGTGAACCTTCGAGCGTGAGCCGCCCGGATGACCGGACTGGCGGTAGTTGAGCGTGAGGTCGATGGCCTCGTCGATGACGTCCCTGAGCAGGTCCCAGTCTTCGAACGAGGCGCTCGCCCGCTCGTACAGGGCGTCGATGTCGCGCGCGCCGGGCTGAATGGCGGTCACGGGCGAATCGACCCGGCACTCACCAGGTCACCGGTGCGCTCCAGGCGCGCCAGCGACTCGCCCACCCTCTCGATGGCCGCGAGCAGGTTCTCGCGCGAGTTGGCGTAGCTGAAGCGCAGGTGGCCCTCGCCATGCACGCCGAACGCGGTGCCGGACAGGCCGCACACGCCGGCGTCGTACAGCAGGTGGTCGGCGATCTGGTTGGAGGTCCGACCGAACGAGCTGATGTTGGGGAAGGTGTAGAACGCGCCGTGCGGCATGACGCAGGTGACGCCGGGGATGGCGTTCAGGCCGTCCACCATCAACTGGCGGCGGGCGATGAACTCGGCACGCATGGCATCGGCGGCGTCCTGCGGACCGGTCAGTGCCTCGATGGCACCGTACTGCGCGAAGGCGTTCGTGCACGACACGCTGTTGATGACCAGGCGGCTGAAGGACGGCGCCAGCCACTCGGGCAGGACCCCGTATCCCAGTCGCCAGCCGGTCATGGCGAAGGTCTTGGAGAAGCCATCCAGGGTGATGGTCCGATCGGCCATGCCCGGCAGCGTGGCGATGGACAGCGGCTCGCCCGAGTACTGCAGGCGGCCGTAGATCTCGTCGGCAAGGACCACCAGGTCGTGCTCGAGGGCCAGTTCCGCCAGTCGGCGGATGTCCGCATCGGTCAGGATCGAGCCGGTCGGATTGTGCGGCGAGTTGATGACGAGCAGCTTCGTACGCGGCGTGATGAGCCCGGCGATCTCCTCGACGTCCATGCGGAAGTCGTTCGCCTCGCGCAGCGGCGCGGCGACCGGAGTGCCGCCGACGTAGCGGGCCATCGACTCGTAGATCGGGAAGCCCGGGTTGGGGTAGATGACCTCGTCGCCGTCGTCGATCAGGGCCAGCATGGCGTAGAACATGATCGGCTTGGCGCCGGGCGTGACGACCACCTGCTCGGGCGACGCGTCGATTCCCTTCCAGCGCTTGACATCGGCGACGATGGCGTCGCGCAGCGGGGCGATGCCGGTGGCCGCGGTGTAGTGCGTCTGGCCGCCGTCCAGCAGGGCACTGGCCGCCGCCTCGGACACGTTGCGCGGCGTATCGAAGTCGGGCTCGCCGATCTCGAGATGAATGACATCGCGGCCGGTCGCCTCGAGCGCCCGGGCCCTGGCCGCCGCCTCGAAGGCGGTCTCGGTCCCGATCCGGTCCATGCGGCTGGCTAGCTTCACTCTGGGTGCCTCCACTGCGTGGTCACAGTGTACCGATGCCCCGCCTAAGCCGGCGGTCATGGCTGGACGCGAATTCCGGCGTTGCTATACTTTCCGAAGCGACCCATTTCGATGCGCCCCGCGGCGCTCACAGGAGACCGATACGACCATGACGATGTCCGACACTCCCCGCGAGCCGATCACCATGCTCGGCGGCGCCCCCACCGGCGAATTGCTCGTCTCGGTCACCGAGGCGGCCTCGAAGAAGATCATCGAGCTGCGAGAGCGCGAGGGCAAGGCCGATGCCAACCTCCGCCTCTTCGTCAAGAGCGGCGGCTGCTCCGGGTTCAGCTATGGTCTCGCCTTCGACACCAGGGTGAACGCGGGCGACCACATCGAGAACCACGGTGCGGTTGGCGTCGTCATCGACGAGTTCAGCCAGCAGTACATCGAGGGCTCGGAGATCGACTACGTGGACTCGCTCATGGGCTCGGGCTTCGCGATCAACAACCCGAACGCCGTCAGCTCGTGCGCCTGCGGCTCGTCGTTCAACACCGATGGGTCACCGGGCCGCGCCGGTGGCTGCGCCCACTGACCCTCCGGCCTTCGGCGCCTGATTGACCGCGTCGCGCCCACGATTGGGCCGGCGCGGTTCGCGGTATTCGGCGACCCGGCGCGTTGCTAACATGCTTGCGTGAGTAGCATATTTGCGGCGGGGGCTCGGACCGAGCCGGCCGAGGCCCTGCGCCGCTCCTTCGCGGTCGCCTGGGGCGAGATCGGTGCGGCCTGGGGCGTCGCGCCGTCCACGGCCGCCGTGCAGGGCTACCTGCTCGTGTCGGACGGACCCCTGTCCGAGCCGGAAGTGCGTCGCGCGCTCGGGATGAGCCACCGGGCCGCCAGCATGGCGCTGGCACAGTGCGAGGAATGGGGACTGGTCGAACGCGCCAGCCTGCCGCGCCGCTCCGGCCAACGCGGCCCTGCCGCCACCGCCTGGACGATGGTGGGCGACCATTGGGAGTGGTTCCGGCGGGTCGCCATCGCGCGACAGCAGCGTGAGACGGCTCCGGCGCTGCCAGTCATCGAGCGCTGCGCGAACCAGGCGCATGCCGCGGCGGACGACCCCGAGATGCGACGGCTGGCCGAGCGGTTGGACGGCCTGCTCTCGTTCGTTCGCCGCTTCGAACGCGGCGTCGACATCATCGTGCGCGGGGACGCGCGATCCATCGAACGCCTGTTCGCCGCCCTGTACACGCTGGACGCCCCGACGGTCAGCCGCCTGTGGGCGCTGCTGGGTGACCTCGAGGCCGATGAGATGGCCAGGGCCATGGCCCTGCTCTCGGAGCTGCCGCCGGCCGCGGCCCGGCGCCTCATGGCGCTGGCCGATCAGCCAGTGCTGCGCCGGTTGATCGGCCTCGCCTGACCGCGCGTCGTCACTCGCCCGAGCCGTCGTCCTCGAACACCGCGGCGCCTGCCGTCACGGCCTCGCCGCCGGCTCCGCCCAGCAGCGCGGGCAGCGGCCATGCGACCGGCACGACGGTGATGTGCCGTTCCACCAGCCGACGAGTCCCGGCGATGTGCAGACGATCGAACAGCAGGTCGAACTTGGCGCGCAGGTTCCTGGCGATCTCGTCCCTTGCTTCGGCGGGCAGCGTCCACAGCTGGCGCTTGAACGGTCCGAGCGCCTTCTTGCGCGTCTTGTACGCGAACTGCTCGTCGGTCTCGCTCGCCTTGCGCTCATCCGCGCAGTTGGCGGCGCACCACGCCATCATCTCGGCGCGCAGGTCCGCGGGCAGGCCGCCGTCGTCGTACAGGATGTTCTGGAAGCCGGTTGCCAGGTGCACCTCGGCCGTGCCGTTGGCCGGGAAATGACCGAAGGCTTCATCGGGCAGCGTCGAGGCGCCGTGCTGCACGCAGCCTGCCAGGTGGTACTCCTCGCGCGCGACCGCCGACAGGCGGCGCAGCGCGTCGAAGTCGATGCTCACCTTCGCCACGCGGCCGTCGGGCAGGACGACTCCGCCATGCGACGTGCCGGTCTGGATGCTGACCTTGCTGATCGGCTCGAGGTCCGGCCCGATCAGGGCCAGGTAGCCATCCAGGTAGGCGCGCAACTCGCCCTCGGTCGAGTTGGCCTTGCCAACCTCCCCGATCTCGCCCCCGATGCTGATCGTGATGCCATCCGGCTGCAGCGATCGGACCAGGCGCGTCAGCTCAGCGGTGTTGGTGGCATTGACGCGCTGCTGGTCGGCATCGGTGGGCTGCGACAGGTCTACCAGGGTCGAGCTGTCGATGTCGATGTTCAGGAATCCGGCGGCGATCGCCTCGCGCGTCAGGTCGCGCAGGCCTTCCATCTCGACAGCGGGGTCAGCGGACCACTTGGTGGCGTTGAACTGGAAGTGGTCGCCCTGCAGGAACACCGGCGTCGACCAGCCCTCACGGAGCGCCGCGGCCAGGATGACCGCGGTGTACTCGGCCGGCCGCTGGTCGGTGTAGGCCATCTCGCTCTTGGCGATCTCGAAGATGACCGTTCCCGCGTCGCGTTCGAGCGCGGAGGCGAAGGCCTGCCGCGCGGTGAGGTACGCGCTGGCGCGGACGTTGATGGCGGGCACGGTGAAGTCGGTGGGCGGGATCTCCCCTCGGCCCCGGGCGCGGTACAGCTCGTGGATCGACGCGCTGCCGCAGCCGAGGGCCTGCGAGGCGCTCCATATGACCCAGCGCACCGCGTCGCGCAGCGCGGGGTCAGGGTTGAAGACGGCCTCGAAGGCCAGCTCGTCCATCAACTCGCCGCGCAGGACGGCCTCGTCGTGAATGGTCAGCCCGGCTTCGGAGATCGTGGCAACGCCCGTGAGCCGGGCACGCAGGTCATCGGCGGTGGCGATCGTCATGCGTCCATGCTAGCCGATGAGCCGGGGATCAGCGCCGGGCGAGCTCGGTACTGAGACGCTCGGCATCGGCCGCCTGGCGGCCGGTGATGCGGCGGAACTCGATGGCGAGATACACGCAGGCGGCGGCACCCAGGCCAGCGGCGATGGCGCCGAACGCCAGCGTCTCCAGGGTGATGCGCACCGGCCACAGGGAGCCGCCGGCCAGGTTGAAGGCCATGATCGGGATGATCACCAGCACCGTCAGCAGGTAGTTGAGCCCGACGAAGATGCGCACCGCCGCCCACACGACTCCACGGCGCCCACGCGAGGCCTGGACCACGAGGGCAAACACCACGATCGCGGCGAATGTCGTCATGCCCGCGCCGTTGGCGATGAGATAGCCGACCTCCTCGCTGAACTTGAGGAACGGGATCTCGACCGTGACCAGGTAGTAGATGTAGTTGCTGACGTAGAACAGGGCGAAGTACAGGAACAGGAACAGCGGCACGGCCTTGAGCATGGCGATGAGCCACGTCTCATGGCCGAACAGCATCCAGCTCATGAAGTCGTCGGCCCAGCCGAACAGGCGGCCGAGGCCGTTGCGCGGTCGGTAACTCGAGTAGGCGGTGCTCATGGTTCTGCCTCAGCCACCTGCGGTCTGAGTGAGCAGGAACGTGATCAGTGCCTTCAGCTGGTTGTCGGACAGGACCTCGGGCGGATGCGGGGGCATGCCGGTTGCCGTGCCGCCGTTGTAGTTTGTGGCCGAGTCTCTGATCCACTGCTCGAGCGCCTTGCGCGGATCGGCCTTGTAGTCCGCCTTCAGCTGTTCGAGCCCGGAGATCTCGGTCGGCAGTCCGGTCCCGATCTCGTTGCCGATATTGGTCAGGGCCGGCCCGACGCCGCCCTCCAGGTTGACGCCATGGCACCCACCGCAGCCGGCCGAGGCGAAGACCTGCGCGCCTGCCTCGGGCGTGTCCGGCACCTCGATCGGGGCCTCGTTGGCGGCAGCCTCGGCCCACCCAGTCACAAGGGTCACGACCGCGTCGATCTGCTGCACGTTCAGTGGACCCCCGACCTCCGCGCTCCAGGCGGGCATCGGCGAGTTGACGTTGCCCGACACAACCACGCCACCGTAGGCGACCGCGAGGTGGACGTAGGCCGGGTTGACCTTGAGCTTGGCCGCCAGCGACGCGGTGTGCAGGCTCGGCGCCTGGCGGCCGTTCGGATCGTTGGGGATGGGGCCGCCCTTGCCGTCATCGCCGTGGCAGCGTGCGCAGCCGGCCGCGGCGGGCTCGTCGGGGTTGTTGCTGAAGACCACCTCGCCGAAGTGCAGCAGTTCGGCGTCGTGCTCGGCGGCGATCGCGGCCCGGCGCGGCTCGTCGGTGAACCAGTACAGCATGGTGAATGCCGCCAGCACCGTCACGAGCAGGACGCCGAGGGTCTTGATGCGCATCTATCAGCCTAAACGCAGTGCTTGATGTTCTGGGGCAGGCGGTCGTCGAACGTCTCGGTGCCGACCGGCGGGCCGGTGATGATCTTGCTGGTGTCCACCACGTACTTGCCGTCGGCGAAGTTGACCTCGAACCGATCCAGTCCGCGCGGCGCCGGCCCATCCCGCTTCTCACCCAGCACCGTGTACTTGGAGCCATGGCACAGGCACTCGAACCACTGGCTGGCCTCGCACAGCTGCGGAACCTGGCAGCCCAGGTGCGGGCACTTGCGGTAGAGCGCCAGGACGGATCGGTCCTTGGGTTCGATGTCGGAGCCCAGCTTGCTGCCCGGATCCGGAATCGGCGACGACACGGTTCCGTTCCCCTCGACTCGCGCCATGGCGGCAGGAACGTTGACGAAGAACAGGTTGGCCTGGTTGTAGATGTACGGCAGCCCGTTCTTCCAGTCGGGCGCGACGGTGTTGATGTCGTCCGCGGTGCCCAGGGTGATCTTGGCCCCCAGGCCCTCGGTCAGGTTGGGCCACAGGAACGCCAGCGTGCCGCCCAGGAATTCGAGGCTGAGCAACCCGATCCCCACGCCCAGCATGCGGCGCATGAAGCCGCGCCGCGTGATCTCGCCGGTCGGCGGCCCGTGCACGGCGCCGTAGGTGCGCTCGCTCATAGCGTGAAGTACAGCCCTTCAACCCAGGGCCAGACCCAGTTCCAGCCCGGGCCGCGGAAGAACATGCCGATGAACGTCACGATCAGGCCGCCGATCATGACGCACAGGAAGAAGATCCAGAACATCTTGCGGTCGCGCGCCGCCTTGAACGGCGAGCGATCGACGTATGGGATCAGCATCAGGCCGCCGAGGTAGACCGGCATGACCAGCACGCCGGCGACCGTCGGGTTGAAGTAGCTGAGCAGTTCCTGCAGTCCCAGGAAGTACCACGGGGCCTTGGCGACGTGCGGCGTGACCGCCGGGTTGGCCATCTCCTCCAGCGGGGCCGGGATCATGACCGACGCCACCACCAGCAGCGCGGTTATGAGCATGGCCCCGAGGAACTCGATGCGCAGCAGGTGCGGCCAGGTCAGGACCGTCTCGTCCGGGCGCTTGTCGACGCGGACCATCGACTCCTGCTTGACGTAGGCCAGCAGTCGGAAGCGCTCGGTGCCGGGGACTCCCGGTGGGCCGGGCAACTTGGGTCCGGCACCGGGCGAGCCAACCGGCGCGCGCTCCGGCGCCTGGGTCAGCACGTTCTTGTCGGCGGTCGCGTTGGGTCGCTTCTCGATCGTCATCGGTTCATCGATCTCTCACACCGGCCCGCTGATGCCGCCGTCCTTCCGGATGCGCCAGAAGTGGACGATCATGAAGATGGCGGCGATGAGCGGGAAGACGATCACGTGCGCCACGTAGAAGCGCAGCAGCGTGCCCTGGCCGACCTGGACGCCGCCGAGGATGAAGAAGCTCGACTCGCTCGACAGGAGCGGCGCGTAGGTCGCCATCTGGGTGCCGACGGTGATGGCCCAGTACGCGATCTGGTCCCAGGGCAGCAGGTAGCCGGTGAAGCTCAGCGCCAGCGTGAAGAACAGCAGCAGCACGCCGATGACCCAGTTGAACTCCCGCGGCGGCTTGTAGGCGCCGTGATAGAAGACGCGGATCATGTGGAGGAACACCGTGAGCACCATGAGGTGCGCCGCCCAGCGATGCATGTTTCGCACGAAGGCGCCGAAGGCCACCGTGGCCTCGATGGTCTGGATGTCCTGGTAGGCCTGGCTGATGGAGGGAACGTAGAAGAACATCAGGTACAGGCCGGTCACGGTCAGCACCAGGAACAGGAAGAAGCTGATGCCGCCGAGGCCGAAGGTGTACGTGTAGCGCACCGCGTGGCGCTTGACCCGCACCGGGTGCAGGTGCAGGAAGACGTTGTTGAACACGGCCAGGGAGCGGGTCCGCGACGTGGTCGGATACGGCTGGCGGAACAGGCTGCGCCAGACCGACGACTCCTTGACCCAGCGCACGACCGGGTTGCCGTCGCTGTGCGGCTCGCCGTTGCTCATCGGTCCACCGGCATCCCGGCCTCCTGGCCGATCTGGCCCAGCACGTTATCCCTGTAGCTCTCCAAGATGACCTTCCCGTCCGGCGTGAAACGCTCGAGCTCGAGTCGGTCCATGGTAATGCAGTTGACCGGGCATCGTTCGACGCACAGGTTGCAGCGGATACAGCGCTCCTCGTCGATGATCATCGCGATCCCGCGCGGCCAGGACTGGAAGAACGACTGCTCGGGGTCGTCGCCGCCCACCTGGGACTTGTCGATCATGTAGATGACGCCCTCGGGGCAGACGTCGGCGCACAGGCCGCACAGGAAGCAGCGGGCCCCGTCGATGTTGATGTTGTGGTTGCACTGCAGGCAACGGCTGCCCTCGGCGACGGCCCCGCGGGTGTCGTAGCCGACCTCGACCAGCGATCGGAAGTCGCGGCGCAGTTCAGGCGGCGCCATGGGGATCTCCTGGCGCCAGGTCGCGTCGTAGAAGCGCGGCATGTCGTGGTCCAGGCTCTGGGTGATCACCGCGCGGTTGATGACCGGCAGCTCTTCGAGCTCCTCGCCCCGCAGGCCGGTCAGCCAGCGATCGACCGAGCGCGCACAACGCCGCCCGAGGCCGGCAGCCTCGATGATGGTGGCGGGGCCCGTCACGAAGTCGCCGACCGCGAAGATCCCGTCGGACGTGGTCCCGAAGGTGTCTGCGTTGATCGACACGTTGCCGCGGTTGAAGTCGAACTTCAGGTCGTTGAGGGACTTGCCGTCGGCATCCCTGGGCGTTGTGCCGTTGAGCGGAGCCGTGCGCCACGACGACAGCGACCCTCCCTCCACCACGGTGCGCGTGTCGGTGACGCCGATGTGCCGGTTGAGCTTGGCACCGTACTCGCCCAGGACGTTGTTGTCCGATGCCTGGCTGGTGCACGGCACCACCATGTCGCACGGCACGGTGAACTCGCTGCCGGGGATCACCTCGGCGCGGCGACGGCCGGTGGCATCCGGCGCGCCCAGGCGGGTGCGCTCGAAGACGACGCCGTTGACATGCCCGTCCGGACCGGCGGTCACCTCGACCGGCGAGGCGAAGAACTCGAACTCGACGCCCTCGAACCGGGTCTCGTGCTGCTCCTCCTCGTCCACGACCAACTCATCTGGCCCGCGGCGGTAGACGATGGTGCTGGTCTTGGCGCCCAGGCGCAGGGCGGTTCGGGCCGAGTCCATGGCCGTGTAGCCACCACCGATGATGACCACGTGCTCGCCGATCCACTGCGCCTGTCCGAGGTTCGCGCGCTTGAGGAAGTCGACGCCGTAGATGACCCCATCCAGTTCTTCGCCCGGGATGTTCACTGCCACCGGGAACATGCAGCCAGTGGCCACCACCACCGCGTCGTGCCGCGCTCGCAACTGCTCGAGCGTGATGTCCCGGCCGATCTCGACGTTGTAGTGGAACTGGACGCCGTGCCTGGCAACCCAGTTGACGTCCAGCTCGATGACGTCCCTTGGCAGCCGGAACGCGGGCACGCCAATGAGCGTGGTGCCGCCGCCCGACGGCAGCGCCTCGTAGATGTGGACCTCGTGGCCCCAGCTCGCCAGCTCCTTGGCCGTCGACAGTCCCGCCGGCCCGGCCCCCACGATCGCCACGCTCCTACCGGTCGCGGCCTGCACGACGACGTTGTCGGCCATGTTGTTGCCGTAGTGCCAGTCGACCAGGAAGCGCTTCATGGCGCGGATGGCGAGTGGCTTGTCGATGTCGCCTCGACGGCATGCCTTCTCGCAGGGCGCCGAACACACGTAGCCGCATATGGCCGCCACCGGGTTGGGCTCGCGGGCCAAGATGTAGCCCTCCTCGAAGCGCCCCTCGGCGGCCAGCATGAGATAACCCCGGCAGTTGGTATTGACCGGGCACCCTTCCTGGCACTCGATATTGCACTGAAGCCAATCGACGCCGACCTCGGCGGTCTGGAACCTCAGTGGGATCGCCGTATCACTGATCACTGCGTGTGGTCGCTCTCCGCGCGGGTTGGATGACGATGGACATTCGAAGGAGCGGCATCA
>JADLBB010000128.1 GCA_020848055.1 Chloroflexota bacterium
TCGTCGTACACCGTCTTGGCGGCGTCGAGGGCGTCGATCTGGTGCTGCGCGAAGTAGGCGACCCGCACGTTGCTGCCCAGCTCGCGCGTGCCACCCTCGAAGTCGAGGACGCCGGCCAGGATCTTGAGCAGCGTCGACTTGCCGGCCCCGTTCGGGCCGATGAGGGCCACGCGCTGCCCGCGCTCGAGGACGAGGTCCAGGTCGCCGGCGTAGACCACGTTGTTGCCGTAACGCTTGGCGACGTCGGCGAGCGTGATGACGATGCGGCCCGACCGGGGCGGCTCGGGGAAGCGGAACTTGAGGCTTCGTCGGCGCGTGCGGGGCGCCGCGACCCGCTCCATGCGCTCGAGCGCCTTGACGCGTGACTGTACCTGTCGAGCCTTGGAGGCCTTGTACCTGAAGCGGTCGATGAACGCCTGGGTATGCGCGATCTTGCGCTGCTGGTTCCGCGCCGCGGCCTCGATCTGCGCCATGCGCTCGGTGCGCTGCTCGACGAAGTCGGCGTAGTCGCCGACGTACTCGGTCGCGCGTCCGTCGTGGAGCTCAACGACCCGGTTGGCGACCTCGTTGATGAAGTCGCGATCGTGACTGACGAGCACGATCGCGCCGGCGTACTCGGCCAGGAAGCCGGTGAGCCACTCGACCGATGCGAGGTCCAGGTGGTTGGTCGGCTCGTCCAGCAGCAGCACGTCGGGGTTCTGCAGCAGCAACCGGGCGAGCGCCACGCGCATCATCCAGCCGCCGCTGAACTCGCCGATGTCGCGCGCCATGTCCGCCTCGCCGAAGCCGAGCCCGGCGAGGATGCGACGCGCCTCGGACTCGAGGCCGTAGCCGCCGAGTGCCTCGAACCGATGCTGCAGCCTGCCGTACTCGTCCATGAGTTCGGCGACCTCCTCGTCGTCGCCCGCGTCGGTCAGCTCGGCCTCGATGTGGCGCATGCGGCGCTCGATGCCGCTGACCTCGCCGGCGCCGGCCAGCACCTCGGCCAGGGCGCTCCGCCCGCGGCTGGTCGCCACCTCCTGGCGCAGGTAGCCGATGACGGTGTCCCGGGTGCGGCTGATGGTGCCGGCGTCGGGCTGCTGATCGCCGCTGATGAGCTCGAGCAGCGTCGTCTTGCCCGCACCGTTGGGCCCGACGATCGCGATCCGACGCCCGGCCCCGATCAACAGGCCGACGTCGCTGAAGATGTGCTGCGCGGCGTGGCTCTTCGACACGCCCGCCAGGGCGACCAGGCTCATGACTCGGCGATGAGCCGCGCGCCAGCCGTGTCGAAACGGAGACGGGTGGCCATCCCCGCGACCCCTGCCGCGTTCCACGCCTTCTCGACGCCGTGCGCGGTTGCCGGCGAGTCGCAGATGGCCAGCACCGTTGGCCCAGCCCCCGACAGGCAGGCGCCCGCCGCTCCGCGTTCGTAGGCCAGGTCGATCAGTCGTTCGCTGCCGGGCATGTGGGGCAGGCGGAAGGGCTGGTGCAGCTCATCGGTCATGGCCTGGCGCAGCAGTCCGGCGTCCGAGGTCATGATCGCGGTGGCCAGCAGTGCTGAGCGCCCGGCCTGGCGGGCGGCAGCGTCGTGCGGGACGGTCGCCGGCAGCGCGGCGCGCATGTCATCGGTGCGGCTCTGGTGCTGTGGGATGAACGCGACCGGGATCCATGCCTCGGGCACGTGGTAGCGGCGCAGGGCAACGCCTGCGTCTGAGCCGAGAGCCAGGGTGAAGCCCCCGTACAGCGCCGCAGCCACGTTGTCGGGATGGCCCTCCAGGCGAGTCGCGAGCGCCAGGATCTCATCGGCCTCGACCGTGCGCCGGCCGACGGCCGCGCCCAGAACGAGGCCGGCCACGATGGCCGCAGCGCTGGAGCCGAGGCCGCGGGCGGCCGGGATCATGCTCGATACCTCGAGCCGCCACGCTGCAGCACCGGGTGCGGACGATGCGCGCAAGCCCTCGCGGAAGGCGCGGATCAGCAGGTTGTCGTCGGCGCGCTCGTCGGGCTGCGGCGCGCCCTCGCCCGATGCGTTGAGGGTGATGCCGGACTCGTCGCCCGGCCACAGTTCGGCGCGCAGCTTCAACGACAGCGCCACGGCGAAGCAGTCGAAACCGCTGCCGAGGTTCGCGCTAGAGGCGGGGACGTCGACGCTGGCGATGGGTGGCATGCCGGCCGAGTATAGGGTCGGCACTACGTCATCCGGCCCGGCGCCGGCTTGACCAACGTCCCTGCGGCGGCGCGACCTCGGTCGGTGTCGTTCATGTCGGCCCGAGTCGAGACTGATGGGCATGACGCGAACCACCCCTGCCACGCAGCGCGCGCCGAACCGCCACCAGGCGGACGTCGCCCTGCGCAGCGATCCGGTCGTGTGGCTGAGCTCGGTCCAGGGGGACGGGCGCCCGCACGTCGTGCCGGTGTGGTTCCACTGGGACGGCGAACGGATCGTGGCCTTCAGCAAGCCCGGGGCGCGCAAGGTCGAGAACCTGCGCGGCCGGCCGGCGGTCATGCTGGCCGTTGGGACGCCCGGGCCGGACTTCGAGGTGGAGCTGATCGAAGCGACCGCAGAACTGCCTGACACGCCGGCCGCCCGTGTGATGCCTCGTGGCTTTGGGCGCAAGTACCGCGACCTGCTCGCTCGAGCCGGGCTCACGCTCCAGCGCTTCACCGAGGTCTATTCGCAGCCCATCATCCTGAAGCCCACCCGCTTCCTGGGCTATGGCGGCGCGGGCTGGACTGCCGCCGCGCCGGCCACGTGACGTTGGGATCGGCTGGAGGCCATCGGCCGCCCTGGCGCGGAGTCGGACTTGCGCCGAGGCGCATCCAA
>JADLBB010000129.1 GCA_020848055.1 Chloroflexota bacterium
CCGATGCGAACCACCCCGCGTACCACGCGGCTCGCCGCGCCGCCGATGCCGGCGGCAACCGCGGCGTCGTGCTCAATGCCGCCGACGAGATGGCCGTGGGCGCCTTCCTGGCCGGCCGAATCAGCTTTCCGGCCATCGCCGAAACGATCTCGACGTCGGTCGAGCGCTGGGGGAGCGATAACGAGCCCGACCTCGCCGCGATCACGGCGCTGGACGCCGAGATCCGTACGACCCTGACGGCGGAGCTCGCCTGATGGACGTGCTGACCACCATCGTCGCCTTCCTCGTCGTGCTGGTGGTGCTCATCGTGGTGCACGAGCTCGGCCACTTCGTGTCGGCCAAGCTGGCCGGCATCACGGTCGAGGAGTTCGGACTCGGCTTCCCACCGCGGATCGCCTCGTTCCGCGCGGGCGGGACGCGCTACAGCCTCAACGCCCTCCCGCTCGGCGGGTTCGTGCGCATGCTCGGCGAGGACGGCGAGGTCGAGGTCGAGCGACTGCGGGAGCAGGGCCTCGACGGCCCCGAGCTCGAGCGCGCCCTCGAGGGCGCGTTCAGCCGCAAGCCGATCGTGGTGCGCCTGGCCGTCCTGCTCGCTGGCGTGGTCATGAACTTCGTTCTGGCGGTAGCCCTGTTCGCGGCAGTCGTCAGCCTGCCGGTGCCGGTCGGTCACGGCCCGTTGACGGTCACCACCATCCAGCCCGGCAGCCCGGCCGCGACGAGCCTGCTGGTGGGCGACGTCGTGGTGGGGGCAGACGGTCGAACCTTCGAGCAGTCCGCTGACCTGACCGACTACGTGGCCGGGCGCGCCGGCAACGTCGTGGTACTGCAGATCCGCCGCGATGGCGCGCCGATGGACGTCGAGGTCACGCCGCGGGTCCTGACCGACGAGCAACGTGCACAGGGCATGGGCCCGGTCGGCTTCGGCTACGACCCCGAGCGCATAGTCGAGGTGCCCTCGACCATCTCCGGCCCGGCCGAAGCGCTGCGGGTCGGCGTGGGCGGCGCGTGGTCCATCGCGACCCAGATTCCCGGCGGCCTGGCGGACTCGGTGGCCGGCCTGCTCGGCCTGTCCCCGAATGCCCCCGATGCGCGAGGACCGATCGGCATCGCCCAGGAGACCGGCCGCATGCTGGGCGCTCCGCTCGGCAGCCAGCTCTTCTTCATCGGCCTGCTTTCGGTCAACCTCGCGGTCCTGAATGTGCTGCCCTTCCCGCCTCTCGATGGGGGACGCATCGCGGTAGTGCTGCTCGAGGCGGTGCGTCGTCGCAAGTTGCCGGCCGAGCGCGAGGCGCTGATCTACCTGACCGGCCTGGCCCTGCTGCTGGCGCTCGTGGTGCTGGTGAGCATCCAGGACATCGGGAGGCTCGTGAGCGGCGGCTGAGGCCGCCGGCGGGCCGGCCGATGGCGGGCCCGCGTGGATTCGGGTATACTCCGGGGCGGTTCGACCGGCCGATCTCGAACCATAAATACTGACTTCAAGCACCTCAGACGTGGGTCGGTTCGCCTCCCGCGTCTTTGTTTGTCCGGCGCACAGCGAGGAGCGGCATGAATCGAGACTTCATCGGGGCGTTGCTCCAGTTGAATGCCGAGAAGGGCGTGCCGCAGGAGATCCTGATCCGGACGCTCGAACAGGCCATCGAATCAGCCTATCGCCGCAATGCGGAGGCGCCGGAGAACGTCGTGGTCACCGTCAACCCGGAGACCGGCGAGATCAGCGTCGCGCGCGAGTACGAGGTGGTGGCGGGCGAGCAGGAGGTCGAGGATCCCGAGCTGCAGATGATCGTGGCCGACGCCCAGAAGATCGATCCCGCGACCGGGGTCGGTGGCAAGGTCCGCGTGCCGGAGAACGTGACGCAGGCCCAGCTCGGGCGCATCGCCGCGCAGACGGCCGGCCAGGTCTACCGCCAGCGGCTGCGCGAGGCGCAGCGCGACGTGGTGTTCCAGCAGTACGCGGCCCGCGAGGGCGAGATCATGACCGGCACCGTCCAGCGCACGACCGACTCGGCCGTGGTGCTCGACATGGGCAAGGATGTCGAGGCGGTGCTGGCGGTGACCGAGCAGCTGCCATCCGAGGCGTACCGCATCGGCCAGCACCTCAAGGTCTACGTGATGGAGGTGCGCAGAACCACGCGTGGACCGGTCATCGTCGCCAGCCGGACGCATCGGGGCTTCCTGCGTCGCCTGATGGAGATGGAGATCCCGGAGATCTACAACGGCACCGTCGTCATCCGCGGCATCGCCCGCGAGGCCGGGAGCCGGTCCAAGGTGGCGGTCGAGAGCCGCCAGGCGGGCGTGGACGCCAAGGGCGCCGCGGTCGGCCAGCGCGGCGCGCGCATCCAGTCGATCGTGGGCGAGCTCAACGGCGAGAAGGTGGACATCGTGCTGTGGGACGAGGACCCGGGTCGCTTCGTGGCCGAGTCCCTGAGCCCGGCGGAGGTGCTCAGCGTCCGTATCGACGACGAGCACAAGATCGCCAACGTCATCGTCCCCGAGCGCCAGCTCAGCCTGGCCATCGGCAAGGAGGGGCAGAATGCGCGCCTCGCCGCCAAGCTGACCGGCTGGCGCATCGACATCCGTTCCGACGCCGGCGTGGCCACGGCTGCATCGGGGGCGGGCGACCCAGACGACGACGCCGTCGAGGCGGAGGCAACGGCCGATGCCGAAGCGACGACCTGACCATGTCCCAACCCGGACCTGTGCGGTGTGTCGCGCCGCGCGGCCGAAGCGCGAGCTGACCCGAATCGTTCGAACGCCGGACGGATCGGTCGTTCGCGACGAGACAGGCAGGCTGCCTGGCCGAGGCACCTATATCTGCGATCAACCCGGCTGTCGCGACCCGCAACGAAGCGTGGCGGCCATCACCAGGGCGCTCGGTGCGGAACCCGTGGCCGGAGCGCTCGAATTCGAGGTGAACGATGCCGCCAAGTAGATACCGGCCCCGCCGCGGGCCACGTCCCCAGCATCGCCGCAGCGGTCCGCGTCCCGGCGGCGTGGCCGTCGAGGCTGGTCCAGCGCGTCCGACCGGCCCGGTCGAGCTGCCAGACCCGGTCGTGGTGAAGGACCTGGCCGAGGCGCTCGGGGCCAGTCACGCGGACATCATCAACATCCTGATTCGAAACGGCATCTTCGCCAGCGTCAACCAGGCCATCGATTTCGACACCGCATCCCTCGTGGCGGCCGACCTCGGCCTCGAGGCCGTCACGCTCGGCGCAGCCGAGCGCGCCGCCGCAGAAGCGGCCGGCACCCAGGACATCGTCGCACCCGGCGCCTCGACCGATGGCGATCGACGCCACGCGTGGACCGAGGACGACGCTGCGGACCTCGTGACGCGGGCGCCGATCGTGACTGTCATGGGTCACGTGGATCACGGCAAGACGAGCCTGCTCGACGCGATCCGCGAGACCAAGGTGGCGTCAGGCGAGAGTGGCGGCATCACGCAGCACATCGGCGCCAGCGAAGTCGTCCACGACGGCAAGCGGATCGTCTTCCTCGACACGCCCGGCCACGAGGCGTTCAGCGCGATGCGCGCTCGCGGGGCCCAGGTCACCGACATCGCGATCATCGTGGTAGCGGCCGACGATGGCGTCATGCCGCAGACCAAGGAGGCCATCGACCACGTTCGCGCCGCCCGCGTGCCGATGATCGTCGCCATCAACAAGATCGACAAGCCCGACGCTAACCCCGACCGCGTCAAGCAGGAACTCGCCGACAACCACGTCCTGATCGAGGAGTACGGCGGCGATACGATCGCCGTGGGCGTCAGCGCCAAGCAGCGCACCGGCATCGATGCGCTGATGGAGATGATCCTGCTGGTCGCCGACCTGCAGGACCTCAAGGCCAACCCGCGCCGCGATGCCATCGGCACCATCATCGAGTCGAAGGTGGATCGGGGCCGCGGAAACGTGGCGACCGTGCTGGTCCAGACCGGCACGCTGCGGATAGGACAGGTCGTTACGGTGGGGCGCACCTGGGGTCGCGTCCGTGCCCTCAATACCGCGGCCGGCAAGCGCGTGCGCGAGGCCGGCCCGTCGTCGGCGGTCGAGATCATCGGACTGCAGGGACTGCCCGAGGCGGGCGACACGCTGCGGGTGGTGGCCGATGAGAAGGCCGCGCGAGATGCCGCCGAGGCGGTGGGGGCCGCGGCGGCCGGTGAGGTTCGCACCGGCAGCAGCCTGGAGGACATCAGCGCCAGGATCGGCGAGGCCGAGCTGGCCGAGCTGCGGGTCGTGCTCAAGACCGACGTGCAGGGCTCGCTGGGCGCCATCAGGGGCGCGCTGGAGCGACTCAACACCGACCAGGTGCGCGTATCGGTCCTGCGCGAGGGTGCCGGCGACATCAACGAGAGCGACGTCAACCTGGCCGCCGCCTCCGAGGCCGTCGTCATCGGCTTCAACACCCGGCTCGACCCCGGCGCGCAGCGCGCCGTCGAGGCCACCAGGGTGGACGTGCGCCTGTACGAGGTCATCTACAAGCTGACCGACGATGTCGGCATGGCCATGTCCGGGCTGCTCAAGCCGAAGCTGGTCGAACAGGTCGAGGGCCATGCCGAGGTGCGGATGGTCATCAAGGCCGGACGTGCCGGCAATATCGCCGGCTCGTACGTGACCGACGGGAGGATCGTGCGCGGCACGGGAGCGCGCGTCCTGCGCGGTGGCACGCTGCTGGCCGACGCGCGAATCACGTCGCTCAAGCGGTTCAAGGACGACGTCCGCGAGGTGGCCACCGGCTACGAGTGCGGCATCGGGCTCGACTTCGACGAATTGGCCGAGGGCGACGTGATCGAGTGCTACCAGATGGTGGCCGAGAGCGCCTGACCGACCGATGAGCCAGCGGACCGACCGGATCGACAGCCAGATCCGTGCCGAGCTGATGGAGCTGCTCCAGCGCGAGATGAAGGATCCGCGCATCGGCTTCGCCACCGTCACCAGGGTCGAGACCGCGCGCGACCTCGGCAGCGCGCGCGTCTGGGTCAGCGTGCTCGGGACGCCCGATGAGCAGTCGGCGGCCCTTGATGCGCTGAGCGCCGCCGCGCCGTGGCTGCGCAGGCAGCTCGGCGAGCGCCTGACGCTGCGCCGCGTCCCGCAACTGGTGATCCGTCGCGACGACTCGATCGAGTCGGGCGACCGCGTGCTGCGCATCCTGCGCGATATCGAGGAGGGAGGCGCCGGATGAGCCTGGAGTCCGTCCGCGACGCCATCCTGGACGCCAGCCGGGTGACCGCGATCTGTCACGAGAACCCCGATGCCGACACGCTCGGATCGGCGCTGGCGCTGCGACTGGCGCTGCAGCGGCTGGGGAGGCCCGTCGAGGTGGTGGCTGCAGATCCGGTGCCGCCGGCACTGGTCGGCCTGCCCGGCGCCCGGGAGGTGCTGACGCGGCCGTCGTTCGAGCCGGACCTGGCCGTCGTGGTGGACGGGCCACTGGCACGGACCGGCGCGATCGCCGCCGAATGTGGCGATTGGCTGGCGCGAGCACGAATCGTCAACATAGATCACCACGTCTCGAACGACGGGGCGGGCGCGATCGCCACCTGGATCGAGCCGGAGGCAGCGGCCACGTGCGAGATGGTCGCGCGGCTGGTGCCGGCCCTTGGCGTGGCGGTGGACGAGGCGATCGCCACGGTCCTGGTGGCGGGGATAGTGCAGGACACGCATGCCTTCGCCCATCCGAACGCGACGCCCCGCACGCTGCGCGTCACGGCCGACCTGCTCGAGGCCGGAGCCCCGCTGGCCGCCCTGTACCGGAAGATCTACGCCGACAAGCCCTTCAGCCACCTGGCCCTGTGGGGCCGGATCCTGGCCGGCGCGCGGGAGAGTCACGACGGACGCATCGTGCACGCCACCATGTCGCTGGCCATGCTGGCCGAGACCGGAGCCCCCGCCGTCGCATCGGAGGGATTCATCGACCTGCTCGCCTCGACCAGGTCCGCCGACGTCACGGTGCTATTCAAGGAAGCCGGGCCGGACGAGGTTCGCGTCAGCGTCCGGACGTCGGCGAGGGCCGACGCGGTGGCCATCACCACGGCCTTCGGTGGGGGAGGGCACGCCCGCGCGGCGGGTTGCACCCTGTACGCGCCGTTGCCCGCGGCGACCGACGCCCTGCTGGCCGAGGCGGAGCGCGAGATCGGTCGCGCCGATGATCGGAGTCGTTAACCTCGACAAGCCGGTCGGCCCGACCAGCCACGACATGGTCGGGCTGCTGCGACGCCTGACCGGCACGCGGCGGATCGGACATGCGGGTACGCTCGATCCATTGGCCTCCGGGACGCTGCCGATCCTGGTCGGTGCGGCCACGCGCTTCAG
>JADLBB010000130.1 GCA_020848055.1 Chloroflexota bacterium
ATACGGACCTTGTGCGCATTCGGTACGCTACGGGGGTGCGACTGACCGAATGGCCGCGGATGCCGTTCCTGAACGACGAGGTGAAGGAATGGATCGCGCTGGAGCTGCAGAGCCTGGGGGTCGAGGACCTGGCGGTCTACGCCCTGGAGGCCGGGACCGAGGGCGACGAGCGCCGCGTCATGGTGGCCACCGAGATCGGCCTGCTCGATCATCGCTACGCGCCATTCGGCTCCTCGGCGCGCTACCGGTTGGCGATGCTCATGTACCCGTGGCAGGTGCTGCGTGGCGTCGAGTTGCGCTCGGACACGTTCCGGCTGTGGGCGCGCGAGCATCGGACGCGCTGGTCGTTCCGGCTGCACCACCCGCATTTCGAGGCCGCCACCGAGTCGCCTGACCTGGGCCAGGCGCTGTGTGACCTGGCTCGCGTGTGCGCCGTGATGGCCGAGCCGTTCGGCGTGCCTGCCGGACGCGTGTCGTCGGACGTTCCGGGCGCCATTCCGGGCGGCCCCCGCCCGCTTCCTCCGGCGTCGCCGGAGGGCGAACCGGTGCCGGAGTTCGGCGCTGACGTCGCTGATGGCTTCGAGGCGTCCGACGAGCAGCACGTCGCCGATTCACCCGAGTCAGCATCCACCGATGGCGCCGAGCCGATGGCTGACGGCGCATTGGCTGACCAGGAAGTCACCGCGACCGCGGTGCGCATCGGTGACGACGAGGAGATCCTCCAGCTCAGCGAGGAGGACCGCGAGGCGATCCCCACCCGCTCCGACGACGTGCCCGGCGGCTGGTCCTAGACGATCAGCATCGCGTCGCCGAAGCTGAAGAACCGATATCCCTCCTTCAGCGCCGCGGCGTAGGCCCGCAGCAGCCGGTCCCGCGCCTCGTATGGAGTCGCCGATTCCATCCCGTCCTGTACGAAAGCGGTGACGAGGAGCAACAGCGAACTGCGCGGCAGGTGAAAGTTGGTGATCAGCGCCCCAGTCGCCGCGAACCGGTAAGGCGGGGTGATGTACAGGTCCGTCCAACCGCTGGCGGTGTCAAGTCGCGCGGCGGTCTCGAGCACCCGCACCGAAGTCGTGCCGACCGCCACGACCCTGCCGGCCCGATCCACCGCAACGCGGGTCGAGGTGGGCACTTCGTACCACTCGCGGTGGATGCGGTGCTCGTCGAGGAATTCGCCTTCGAGCGGCCGGAACGTGTCCAGGCCGACGTGCAGGGTCACGGCCGCCCGTCGCACGCCATCGTGTTCGAGCTGGTCGAGCAGGCGAGTCGTGAAGTGCAATCCCGCCGTCGGCGCGGCTGCTGAGCCCGAAGGGCGGGCATAAACCGTCTGGTAGCGCTCCGCCGGCGCGCTGCGGTCGGTGATGTAGGGCGGCAGCGGGACGTCTCCGGCAGCCGCCATGACCTCGGCCGGGTCTGTGTCGAACGTGACGGCCCGCACGCCATCGGCCAGGCGTGCGCCCACCACGACGGAATTGCCGGAGCGGAGCTCGACCCGGCTGCCAGGCGGCAGGCGGCGAGACGGCCGGACCAGGGCCTCCCACGTCGCCGGATCTTCGTCTGCCTGGCGGAGGACGAGGACCTCGGCCGCTCCCCCACCCGACCGCCTGCCGGGCAAGCGCGCCGGGATGACGCGGGAGTCGTTGACGACCAGCAGGTCTGCTGGGGTCAGCCAGTGGCCGATATTGGCGAAGCGGGCATGCTCGATGCGGCCGCTGGCGCGGTGCAGGACCAGCAACCGCGAGGCGTCGCGCGGCTCGGCGGGAACCTGCGCGATCGCGTCGGGTGGCAGCTCGTAGTCGAAATCGTCAACGCGCAGTCGCGAATCGGTCATGGGCTGGACAAGCGTAACGCCCGGCCGGAAAGGCCCGGCCGGGCGTCATCGGTGTGGTGGCTGGCTCTACAGGGAGTTGAGCCAGGTCTGCGCGAAGTACACGAGAAACGCGATCGACACGACCCACATCAGCGGGTGAATGTCGCCGAGCTTGCCACGGACGACCTTGACCAGCACCCAGGTCACGAAGGCGGCCCCGATGCCGACCGTGATGCTGAACGTCAGCGGCATGAGGATGATGCCGAACAGCGCCGGCAGTCCCTCCTCGACGTCGTCGAAGCTGATGTCCTTGATCAGGGTGGCCATCAGGTAGCCGACCAGGATCAGGACCGGCGCGGTGGCCGTGAACGGCACCATGCTCGCGAGCGGCGTCACGAAGACGGCCAGCAGGAACAGGATGCCGGTCACGACCGACGTGAGGCCCGTGCGTCCGCCCTCGGCCACGCCGGCCGCGCTCTCGATATAACTCGTGTTGGAGCTGATGCCAGCCGCACCACCGGCGGCGGCGGCGATCGAGTCCACCAGCAGGATCTTGCCGATGTCCGGCACGTCGCCCTTCTCGTTGGTCAGCCCGGCCTGCTCGGCGATGGCGGTCGCGGTGCCCATCGTGTCGAAGAAGTCGGTCAGCATGATCGAGAAGATCGTCAGGACGGCGGTGAGCAGGCCCAGCGTCCACACGTTGCCGAGGTCGAACCGGCCGAGCGTGCTCAGGTCGGGCACGAAGCTCATGTTCTCGGGGAACTTGGTCTGGCCCAGCGCGAAGGCCACGACGGACATGATCACGATGCTGATGAGCAGGGCCGCGGGTACCTTGCGCACCCACAGCACGATCGTGAGGCCCAGGCCCAACAACGTCAACCAGGCGCCGACGGAGTTCGGGAACAGGAACTGCACGACCGGCACGCCCTGGCCGATGAGGCCGCCATCGACGAAGCCGATGAACAGGATGAACAGGCCGATGCCGACTCCGATCGCCCTCTTCAGCGAAAGCGGCACGGCGTTCATGATCGCTTCCCGCAGGCCGATGATGACGAGCACGAGGACGACGAGGCCCTCGATCACGATCACGCCCATCGCACCGGCGGGAGTGAGGCCCATCCCCAGCACCAGCGTGAAGGCCACGATGGCGTTGATGCCCAGGCCCGCCGCCAGCGCGATCGGTGCGTTGGCGAAGATGCCCATGGCTATGGTGAGGAGGCCGGCGACGAGCGCGGTCGCGGCCGAGGCGGCGGGGACGAACGCCGCGACATCCGGCGAGCCCTCGGGGAACATGCCCGACAGGATGCTCGGGTTGACGAAGAGGATGTAGGCCATCACCAGGAAGGTGGTGATGCCTGCCTTGACCTCCGTCGCGAACGACGTCCCTCGCTCGGTCAACTTGAACCAGGAGTCGAAGCCGCCACCGCTCGCTCCGCTCCGAGGTACCTCCGTTGCTGTCACCTGGTCACACCCTCCGTCCGTGTGCGCAGCGCGGGGCCCGACACCATCGTTGGGCTCCCGGTGCCGACCGCAGGGTACTCCGCGGCGTTGCGCTTCGTGGGCGTTTGTGCACACGACGGGCACGATCGAATTGAGCCGCACCGGAACCCAACGGATCGTGGTGCGAGCCGACGTGCTGTTACGCGGAGGTCGAAGCCCAGTCTCAGGCGTCAAACAGGCCGGGTTGAGCCGATACGGCGGAGGTACCGGTCGGCGGCACCAGCCCAAGGTGCTCCCACCCCGATGCGGTCAGCTGCCGACCTCTCGAGGTCCGGGCCAGCAGGCCGATCTGCATGAGGTACGGCTCGACCACGTCCTCGATCGTCTCGATCGGCTCGGACACGGTGGCGGCCATCGTGGCGAGCCCGACCGGTCCTCCGGCGTGATGTTCGGCCATGGCGCGCAGGAGTTGGCGGTCCATGGCATCCAGGCCGCGGTCGTCGATCTCGAGCAGCGCCAGCGCGTCGCCGGCCAGTGCCAGCGTGACGGTCTCGTCTCCCCCACCTCGGACCTGGGCGTAGTCGCGCACCCGTTTGAGGAGGCGGTTCGCGATGCGCGGCGTGCCGCGCGAGCGGCGCGCGACGAGCGAGGCGGCGTCATCGGCCAGGGCGATGCCCAGGATGTCCGCGGAGCGGCGCAGGATGTGCTCGAGGTCCGCATCGGTGTAGTAGTCGAGCCGGTAGGTGGCGCCGAAGCGGTCGCGCAGCGGCCCGGTGATGGAACCGACCCGGGTCGTGGCGCCGATGACCGTGACATGCTCGATCTGGAGCCGCACGGTGCGCGCCCCCGGACCCTTGCCGAGCACCACGTCGAGGGCGAAGTCCTCCATCGCGGGGTACAGGATCTCCTCCACGGCATGGCTGAGCCGATGGATCTCGTCCACGAACAGCACGTCGCCCTTGCCCAGGCTGGTCAGCACGGCAGC
>JADLBB010000131.1 GCA_020848055.1 Chloroflexota bacterium
GCACCGTCAATCGCGGCGGACCTCGCCACCGTCGCGCGCCATATGACGCCCGATCTTGATGCGGCCGGGGCGCTCAGGCGTGGTGCAGCGGCCGCCGAGCATCAGTTCGAGGCCGGCGATGCGGCGGGCGCCATGGCCGCCCTTGGCTCGCTCATTGACGGCGCCGATCCCGGGCCGGTAAGGGCTCGATTGATGGCCATGAAGGCTCGCTTCTCGCATTTCGGCGACGACGTCGGTGAGGGAGTGCGACTGTTGAAGGCAGCGTTGGCGGAGGCCGGTGCCGACGCTCGCCTTCGGGCATGGATAGATGAGGGCCTCGCCTGGGGATTGCTCCTCATGCGGTCCGATCTGCCCGCCGCGGTGGTCCACGCCGAATCGGCCACCCGGCTGGCGGCGCGAGCCGGAGACGCATCCCTGCATGCCGAGGCGTTGGCTGCCCTGGCGTTGGCGCGCCTCGAGACCGGGCAACCCGCGCTCCGCCAGATGCGGCGGGCGGTGAGCCTGGAGCCAGCCACGCGCGGGCTGCGCGTCCTGCGTCACCCGAGCTTCGCCCTCGGATACCTGCTCAGTTGCATGGACCAATTCGCCGAGGCCAGTTCTGTGTTCCAGGATCTCAGGGGGCGCGCCGCACGCCAGGGAGATGACAGCGCCCTCGCCAGCATCCTCGGCCAGCTGTCACTGATCGAAGCCCACACCGGCAACCTGCGAGTGGCCTTGACGCTGGCCACTGACGCGAACGAGCTGGCCCTCGAGGCGGGACAGCGGCCGATGCAGGCGGTCGCGTTGTCGCGCGTGGCGCTGGTGGCCGCCATGCGCGGCTCGACCCAGGAGACACAGGCGGCGGCAGACGGCGCGTTGCTGTTGGCTGGCGGCGAGGCCTTTGATCCCGCCCACCCCGCGGCGGCCCTGGCGCGGGGAGGCGAGATCGCGCTGGTGGCGCTGGGACTGGTCGCAGTCGCCCACGAGCGATGGGAGGAGGCGCACCGCTACCTCGGACCGCTGGGTGACCACATGCTCAACGCCGGGATTCGCGAGCCAGGCGAGCTCAGGTTCCTGCTTGATGACGTCGAGGCGTTGGTCGGGCTCGGGCAGATGGCGGAGGCCGCCGACCGACTGGCTGCGCTCATGGCAATCGCGGACGATACCGGGCGGCCATCCGCCCGGGTGGCGGCGGCCATCGGGCAGGGGCTGGTCGCCGCTGCTGCCGGAGACCCGATCGCGGGGCTGACCCCACTTGCCGAGGCGGTCACGCTGGCGGAAGGCCTGCCCTTGCCACTGCTTCAGGGGCGAGCCCACCTCGCCCTCGGTCGCGTCCAGCGGCGAGCGCGGCGGCGGGCCGCGGCACGCGAGGCCCTGGAGGCCGCGCGCGCGCGATTCAGGTCCATCCAGGCGGAGGGCTGGGTCGCCGTTGCCGAACGCGAGATCAATCGTATTGGCGGCAGAACGCGGTCGCTCGATGAGCTCACGGCGACCGAGATGCGCGTGGCGCGCCTTGTTGCGGAAGGCATGTCGAACGCCGAGGCGGCCGCAGCCCTGTTCGTGACGCCCAAGGCGGTGGAGGCCAACATCTCGAGGATCTACTCCAAGCTCGGGCTGCGATCGCGGATCGAGCTCGCGCGTTGGGTGATGCAGCGCGACGCGACCAAACAATAGGGCAACCCCCGTTTCGTCAACGGCCCATCGGCGGCAAGATCCGACCCATGCCGCGCTACCTCGTCGAGGCCTACGCCCCCCAATCGTCATCGACGGCCGACCTGAAGAGGCGGATCGCGCGGGCCACGCGGACCATTGGACGACAGGGCACCGCGGTGCGGCACGTGTCGTCGATCCACATCCCTTCCGACGAGACCTGCTTCCACCTGTTCGAGGCGGATTCCGTCGAGGCGGTTCGCCACGTCATCGTTGCCGCCGACGTGGCGGCGCATCGCATCGTGGAGGCAGCACCATGATGCGTCGCGTCTCCTTGATTCTGATCGCCGCGTTCGTGCTCAATGCGTGCACGAGCGGTCCGCCCGTTGCGTCGATCCAGGCGGGCCCGATCACCCCACCCCCGACGATGCACTCCATGGGGACCGGACTGGAGTCCGGCCCGGGTGAATCCCCATCACCGCCAGGGTCCGGCGCCCCGCCGGCGCCGATCCCCACGGACATCGTGGACGCCATCGACGCGATACTCGACGCCCCCACTGATGACGAGGGCACCGCCGCCACAACGGCCGTCCTGGAGAGCGTTGGCGTGACGATCAGTGGCGACGCGAGCGCGGTCGCGACTTCGACCGCCAGCCTGGTCCTGTCTCCGGAAGAGGTGGAGATCATGGCTCGCGAGGCCGCGGATCGAAACGCGCACCGCGCGACGCTGGTCGACTTCGCCCAGGCCTTCGGTGGCATGGGCCTGTTGCCGCCCAACGATGCCCTTGCCGCCGACCTAGTCGATGGCTGGCTGGAGGCCGAACCCTCGGCCGAGGCTCGGCTCGATGCTCGCGTCGAGCTCGACCTGGCCCCGCTTGCGCCGCACCTGGCGTCGGTGATCAACGGCTGGGTCACGAGCGCCATGGCGGCACACGCATCGACCGATCCCGAACTGGTTCGGTTGACGAACGCGCCGCTGCTGCTCGCCGAGCTCGCTCGACGACGACCTGCCCCGGTTGATCTGGCGCAGCCGTTCTCGGCGAGTGACGTCCGCCTCGGTTGGCTGGAGATCACCATTCTGACGGCCGGCCTGCGATCGATGCTCGGGGCCGCGCAAACCTCCGGGGTGGCATGGGGGGCCCGCCCGATCGTGCTGGCCGCATATCGGGGCAACGCGCCGCTGGCAC
>JADLBB010000132.1 GCA_020848055.1 Chloroflexota bacterium
GCCACCTGCGCAGCTACTTCGGATGCATCGGCGATCCTGTGCATGGGCATCTTGTCGA
Organism: Chloroflexota bacterium; assembly: GCA_020848055.1. Lineage (GTDB taxonomy): Bacteria > Chloroflexota > Limnocylindria > QHBO01 > QHBO01 > JACDBZ01. The sequence continues at coordinate 59 of JADLBB010000132.1, forward strand.
GGAGCTTCTCGAGGCGGTCGGGCGGAACATCATCGGTCATCTTGGTCCTGACCGAACCGGGCGTAATGCAGTTCACGATGATGCCGAATTGGACCAGCTCTTTGGCCAGAGCCTTGGTTAGGGCAATCTGTCCGGCCTTAGCCGCAGAGTACGCCGCGCTGTTGGCATTCCCCTCTTTTCCTGCCACCGAAGCGACGTTGATGATCCGGCCTGACTTCTGCGCGATCATCGATGGCACGACTGCCCTGCACCAGTAGAACGTTCCGTCCAGGTCAACCGCGAACAGTGCGCGCCACTCCGCGTCGCTTATCTCGTGGAGCGGGGCATTCCTGCCGACCAAGCCTGCATTGTTCACCAAGATATCCACACGGTCGAAGCCGTCCAACACGCCAGCGAAAGCCGCCTCGACGGAGTCCGACCGGCTGACGTCGGATGCGAATGCCGCGGCATAGCCGCCGGCGCTACGGATCGCGGACGCCACCAGTTCGGCGCCCTCTCGATCGATGTCAATCACCGCGACCTTGGCGCCCTCGTGGGCCAGCCGAATGGCCGTCGCCTTGCCGATGCCTGATGCTCCGCCCGTTACAACGGCCACGCGGCCCGCTAGGTCATACAATGTCTCCTCCAATCACGATATCCCAAGGTCTCTCCAACGCTTGGATTGCCCCCTTACTCGCCGCTACAGGCAAGACGCGCGCCTCTTTGACTTTGGAGCGTTCGAGAGGTTCCGGCGCCGAAGAGTGTGGCGATAGGACGCCCGCACCAGTCTACCGCAACGGGCGGTGGTCTTGACGGACATCACGGATACGTGATATGTCAAACTCGGTCATGCGATAGCGGTGGAAGGGTTAGGAGGACGGATGCGGGAGGGCTTTGGTGGTCATCGGCAAAGCGCAACGGCGGAGGGCCAGTCGTGCTGTGAGGAGTTCGCGCGGGTGAGACGAGACACCTTGACTGAGGTGGCGAAGGACCAAGTGGGGGTGGTTCCCCTCTACCTGTACGGGCGTTGGGCGTTGGTCGCGGGGGGTGATCTCGCCGACAGCGCATCCTTCATAGGCTGGTGTCCTTGGTGCGGGACCCGCCTGCAACAGCCAAGCCCCATCTTTCCCTTCTACTAATCTAGAGATCTGACGGACACGAACCTATGACGTGGCAGACCAGACGTCAACCTGCTGGTGGCACATCCCAATCGTGTACGTCGATTCCCGCCTCTCGGGACAGGATGTCTAGCGCTGCCGTGGCTCCGGCACCAGCAGAGATGATCGCTTGGCTCCGTCTTGGACGAAGGCTTCGGCCGACGACGTAGACGTGGTCGAAGCGTGTGCGAAACTCACTATCCACCAGAATGAGATCGTCAGACTCTACTAGACCGAGTTGTCTCGCGATCGTCCTTCGCTTGCCTTCGGCGAGGATCAAATACTGACTGCGAAGTACATCGCCCGCCGACGTTGTTACAGAGATGCCTTCTCGCATCACCGCAGAAATGGCGGCGTCCGGTCGGAGGTCTGCTCCGTAGCCGCGCACTTGCGCAAGCGCTGTCTCGTAGAAGTCCGTGCCCAACTTCTCGGCCACGCCCAAGTAGTTTTGAAGGAGAGCCGACCGCACGCCCGTCTCTCCGGAACCCAGCACTATCACAGCGTATCCAGCCTTCGCTAGGAGCAGGGCTGCACTTAGCCCGGCCGGCCCGTCTCCGATGACGGTGACCTTAGCGTCCATCCTGCCACCCGTCGAGTGTGTGATATCGTATCATAAGGTTATTGTACACAATGCGAAGAAAGATGACCGGGATGGAAGACAAGAGATCCTACTTCTTCGACTACACGCTGGAGTTCACAGACCAATCCAGGGCGAACGCAGAGGACTTCTGGCGTTGGTATCGGTCGGACAACGCTCTACTCGGAGAGGTGCGCGCCCAACTGGAGAGTGAGTACTTCAGCACACGGGTGGCGCAGAGGGTCTACAGGACCATTCAGGGCCAGAGCAACACTGTCTTGGAGCGCATTGAAGTCCGGGGGCTCAGAGGAATTGCCAACTTCTTCCTGGGGCTCAACTTGATGAAGGCGAACATTGCGGAGGCGTCTGTCCGCCTCGATGAGTTCTATCGATGGATCGAGATTTCTCGCCTTCAGATTCGCGCTGCGGCACCCAGTTTCGACCGGTTCGAGCTGGGCGACCACAAGGTCTTCCTCGCGAGTCGGTACCAGTATCGGCATGCCGCGCGAGCTCGCCCGGGTGACTTCTGCCGCTCAATCGATGCTCTGGACGATGCTATCAAGCGTGCCCATCCGGATGTGCGCGGGGTTCAGAACTACACGGATCTAGTTGGAGCGCATTGGGAATACTCCCGATGGATTGCGTTTGACGATATCGAGGCGGCGGCAAGGTATCTCACCCGAGGTCGAGATCTCGATGTGGAGGCCCTACTCGCGACTTGGTTGGAGCCTCTCGAGGACCGGCTCATTGATGAAGTGATGGCCACCTGAGTCCGGCATCGCGCAAGTTTGTTCAGCGCGTGGCCTTCAGTGGAACAGGACGATATTGTGTGCTGAGAAGCGTTGTAGCGATGGGAGTAACTAGGCCCATCAAGGGAGCCATCATCCATTTCGTTCGTATCCAACGGCTAGTGAGAACCAGCCCGGCTCGCAAATTGGGTTAGCCTTGAAGTCACCTATCGGCCATCTCTCGTACGCGCCCGGCCTCAAGGGCGTCGTGGCCGGGGAGACGTCACTGGCCATGATCGACGGGGCCGCGGGCCGCCTCCAGTATCGGGGCTATCCGATTGGCGAGCTGGTCGACCACGGCACGTACAGCCAGGTTGCCGAGCTGTTGTGGACCGGCGCCTGGTCGCCCGATGCCCACCTGGCGTGTGCGCCGCTCGAGCCCGAACTGGTGGACGTGGTTCGCCGCCTGCCCGCCGATTCGAACGCGATGGATGCCCTGCGCACGGCGGCATCGGCGTGGGGTGCGATCCATCGGTTGACGTGGCCGCCGACCATCGACCAGGCGCACGCGATCACGGCCGTCGCGCCGTCGGCCCTGGCGGCGTTCGCCCGACTTCGGGAAGGCCTCGAACCCGTTCAACCCGACCCCGCCCTCGGATTAGCGGCGGGCTTCCTGTACCAGTTGCTCGGCACCCGACCCGACGAGGCGGCTGCACGGGCCCTCGATGCGTACTTCGTCGTCGGGGCCGAGCATGGGTTCAACGCCTCGACCTTCACGGCACGGGTCATCATCTCGACGCATTCGGACCTCGCGTCGGCCGTGGCCGGCGCGATCGGCGCCCTGAAGGGGCCGTGGCACGGTGGGGCGCCGGCCGAGGTCGTCGATCAGTTGCACGAGATCGGCTCGGTGGACGAGGCGGAGGCATGGATCCGGGCCACCCTGGCCCGCGGGGACCGGCTCATGGGCTTCGGCCACCGCGTGTATCGAGCCTATGACCCGCGAGCGGCAGCGCTGAGGAGCGTGGCGGAGGGGCTGGCCGGGATGACTGGCTGGCTCGACAAGGCGGTCGCGATCGAGCAGGTTGCGCTGCGCGTCCTGGCCGAGCACAAGCCCGACTACCCGATCAAGACCAACGTCGAGTACTACGCCGCCGCCGTCCTGCAGGGCGTCGGGCTGCCGCCCAACCTGTTCCCCGCTGTGTTCGCCCTAGCCCGGCACGCGGGATGGACGGCCCACAGCCTGGAGCAGGCCGAGGTGAACGTGTTGATCCGTCCTGACGTCCGCTACGTCGGCCCGGCGGAGCGCCACCTGCCCGATTGAAGGGAACCGGCCTGAACGCCTGATTCGATCCGCCGCGTCACAATGTCCTGATGCACTCGTCTCCGCGCGGCGCACCGCCAATGGCCTGGGTTGCCATCGCGCTGATGACCGTCTACCTCGTGTGGGGTTCGACGTACCTAGGCATCGCGGTGATGATCGAGACCATGCCGCCGCTCCTGTCGATTGGCATGCGTTATCTGCTGGCCGGAGGGCTGATGATCGGCGGGGTGTGGCTGCATGCCCGGTTGACCGGACGCGGGCGGCTCAAACACCCGACCGTGGCGCACTGGATGACGGCGCTGATAGTCGGCACGCTGCTGCTGCTGGGCGGCAACGGCGGCGTCGCCCTCGGGGAGCAGTTCATCCCCAGTGGCGTGGCGGCGCTGCTTTTTGCCACCACCCCGATCTGGTTGTCGGTGTTTGAGGCGCTGGCCACCCGTCAGCGACCGAGCCGCCTGGTCGTCGGCGGCCTTGTGTCGGGCGTCGTGGGCGTGGCGACCCTGCTGGCGCCGGTCCAGGGCATTGGCGAGTTGCATCCGATCGGGGTCGTGCTCGTGCTCGGCGCGGCCATGTCGTGGGCCATCGGCTCGATCTATTCGCGTGGCGCGCGCGTCTCTGTCCACGGGCTGCTGGGAACGGGCATGACCATGCTCGCTGGTGGCGTGGCGCTGGTGATCGTGGCCGTTGTCATCGGCGAAGTCGGGGAGGTCAAACTGGCGACCATCTCTGATCGGTCGTGGGTGGCCTTCATGTACCTGGTGCTGATCGGCTCGCTGGTGGGATTCACGGCCTACGCGTGGTTGCTGGCAAACGTGGCGATCTCGACGGTCGCGACCTACGCGTACGTCAACCCGGTCGTCGCGGTCGTCCTGGGGGCGGTCGTCCTGACCGAGCCGATCTCGCCGCGCACGGTTCTGGCGGCGATCGTCATCATCGGCGCCGTCATCGCCATGGTCAGCGGGAGGCCCCGAGCAGCCGATGAGCCCGACCCGGCACCGGACGTGGCGTCACTCGAGCCGAACAACCCCTGACCGATGCTGCCGGAATAGTTCGCCATCGTCGGGGCGGTCATCGGCTCCCTCGGCCGCCTGTGGGTGTTGAGAGTCTGTCGTGGCCGTTGTTCGTGGCTGGTCTGACGCCCTGCTCGTCGTCGCGGCATCGTCCCTCAACCCGGCGGCCTATTGGCGGAGCGTGCCGCGCGACCTACGTCCTGATGGCGGCGGCGATTGCCAGCATGGGCCTGTGGGCCATCACCGACAACCCGAAACCTGGCCCTCGCGTTCGCGCTTGTGGCCGACATGCTGGCGGGCATCCCGACCCTCATCAAGGATCACCGTCACCCTGAGCCGGAGAGCTGGGCCGCCGACGCCATCAGTGCGTTCGGGTTCGGCATCGGCGTGTTGGGTAGTCCCGGCCTTCGACTTTCGAGCACGCCGCCTTCGTCGTCTTCATCTTCGTCATGAACAGTACGTTCGCGGTGCTGGCGTTCAGGGGACACAGGACCCGATTCGGTCTCGACCCGATCAATGGCTGACGACCGGTAGCCCTGAAGCCGCATAGATTCGATTCAGGACCCACAGGCCATCGGTCTCGGGATCGGTCAGGTTGCTCTGGGCCTGCTCGAGCATGATGTACGGGTGCATGCGCGCCTGGGCCAGGCGGGTGCCCTCGAACGCCAGTTCGAGCGTCACGCCCTCCTGCGTCTGCTGGCTCCACTGCTGGCCGAACAGGAAGTTGCCGTGGCTGACCATCGTCACGTGGTAGCCGCTGGTGCCGCGCAGCGCGATGTCGATCGGGCCGGACCAGTGCGTGCCGTGACCCAGCACGTGGTCGCAGCCGGCGTCGAAGAAGACCTCCTGTTGACGCCGCATGTCGCCGCGCCAGTCGTCGTGGTACTCGGAGCCACCCCACCACTGCGGCACGCAGATGACGATGTCCGCGCCGCCGGTGCGCGCGCGTGACACCGCGGCCGTCACGTTGGCGTCGCGCAGCCACAGCACGCCCGGCTGACTCGGACCGGCCTCGAGCGAGCCGGGGACCTCGTTGAACGCCACGAATCCGAAGCGCACGCCGTCCGCGTCCACGTACGCGGGCTCGAGCGCGGCGTCGAGGTCGGCTCCGGCGCCGGCGGTCGGGATGCCGGCGTCGCGGAACTGCTGCAGCGTCTCCAGAAAGCCGGTCGTGCCCCGGTCGAACAGGTGGTTGGCGGCGAGCGTGGCGACGTCGACGCCGTACGTGTCTCGCAGCCTCGGCAGCACGGCCGGATCGATGCTGAACACGACTCCGTTGTTCACCGTCCAGTCATTGACGACCGGGCACTCGAAGTCGTCGAGGGTGACATCGGCGTCGCTGACGAGGGCGGCCATGGCACCGGCGTTGTCGGTGGGCACCGCGTCCACGATGTTGAACCCGTTGCCGACGTGTCCTGGAGGGGCAGGATTGGGGTACACCCGCGTGTACGACGCCGTGCCGCCGCCAAAGACCCAGTCCCAGCCGCGCCCGAGCGTGATGGCGGCGTAGGCGACGCCCCGGTCCGGACAGGAGTCGCCGAGGCTCATCAGGGTGCGGATCCGCCCCGGATCGTAGGGCTCGATCCCGATGGCGCGCCCGATGATCGGGTACGGCTTGGACCGAACCAGTGGCCCGCCGAACAGGTCGGCGCCGTCAACCGGCAGGACCTTGACGTTGGGGGCGACCAGCGACGGGGGCAGGAGCGCCAGCAGCGGGTGGTCGGGCGGCGCCGAGTTCAACCGGTCCGCGATGTCCGCCGCGGAGGGGCAGCCGGTCGCGGACGTCACGCTGATCCCGAGGTACTCGGTCACGCCGCACGGCACCAGGATCGAGTCGCGGGCAGCCGTCACCGCGTCGAGGGTGATGCCCGCGGTGACGGCCGTGTACCCGGTGACCACCGCCAATGGCATCTCGAGCGTCGGGTCCGGCGTTGGCGTCGGCGCGACGGTCGGGGTTGGCCCCGCGGTCTCAGCGGCGGTGCTGGAGTCCGGCGCGTCGCTCGTCTCGGCGGTGACCAGGCACGCTCCGAGTACCACCGGCAGGACGACGCCGGCCAGCAACGGGCGGAGTCGTCGGCGGGGATGCATCGGCCGCGAGTATATCGGCGGCAGCCGGACTATGATCGGAGGGCCATGACTTCCGAACAGCAAACCTCAGCGATCGCCTTTGGCTCCGGCATCTCGACCGATCATCACGACGGCATCCGCTGGGTCGACTACACCAACATCAGCTGGAACCCGGTGTTCTGCAAGCGCTGCGACATCTGCATCGAGATATGCCCGAAGGACACGCTGGTGCTGCGCAACGACGCGGTCATCGAGGAGGACAACTGCATCCTGTGCGGCCTGTGCGAGCGCTACTGCCCGGACCTGGCGATCGAGATGATCCCGTCCGCCGTTGCCGCCCACGCCGCGCGATCGAAGGCATGACCCGGCGCCTGACACAGGGCAACGAGGCGGTCTTCCGCGGCGCGATCGCTGCGGGTGCCAACTATTACGCCGGTTACCCTATCAGCCCGTCCACCGAGATCCTCAACATCGCCTCAGGCTGGGCGGCGGAGCACCCCGAACTGCGCTTTCTGCAGGCGGAGGACGAGATCGCATCGGCCAACGCGGTCATCGGCGCCTCGCTGGCGGGCGCCAAGGCCTTCACGGCGACCTCCGGCCCGGGCTTCACGCTCATGCAGGAGGCGATCGGCTACGCGCAGAAGGTGGGCGTGCCGTCGGTGTTCGTCGACGTCCAGCGGGTGGGACCATCGACCGGCATGGCCACCATGCCTGCGCAGGGCGACATCGGCCAGGTCAAGTGGGGCAGTGCCGGGGACTACACCCCGATCGCGTTTTACCCCAACAGCGTCGAGGAGGCCTTCCGGCTGACGATCGACGCGTTCAACGCCGCCGAGGAATCCCGCTCGCCGGTGATCCTGCTGTCCGATACGTTCATCGCCCATCTCAACGAGGTGGTGGACCTCGACGAACTGGTCGCGAGCATTGAAGTCGTGCCGCGTGCGATCCCGGCGCTGGGCGACTTCACCGATGCGCCGCGCTTCTTCGCCGGCGTGCTGATGTACGAGCACGGTCCCATGGCCGGCGAGCCGGCCACCGCCGACGCCGACGAGTACCTGCGCCAGTTCTACGCCGCCAAGCACCGCCACCTCGAGGTCGCTGCCCGATACGCGCGCTACGAGCACGGCTGGAACGTGGAGGCGGACGTGCTGCTCATCTGCTTTGGGATCGTGTCGCGCGTGGCTGCGCCGCTGCGCGACGAGTTCGCCCTGTTCCGCCCGATCCGCATCCACCCGGTCCTGGGCGACGAGCTGCGCGAGGTGTGCGCCCGTTACCGCGAGGTCGTGGTGGTCGAGGCCAACGACGGCCAGTACGCCGACATGGTCGAGCTGGCGATCCATCGGCAGGTCAAGCGCGTGCCGTTGCTCGGCGGACGGATCTCGCTGGAGGCGGTGCGCGAGGGGGTCGACCGGGTCCTTGGTGGTGGTCCGTCGGAGCCACCGATTCCCGAGACCCCGCACGAGCGCGGGCCGCGCGCGACCCTGGGAGTCGGGTGATGGGTTCGTACGCGCGGGCGGTCGCGCCACACGCGACCATCGGCGAACGGGGCCGTGCTCCTTCGTCGCCTGTCTCGCCACGCGCGACCCACGACGAACCTGGGAGCCTTCCTTCGCCCTTGGTCGCGCCACACGCGACCGAGCGCGACGCCGCCTCCGCGGCGCCGGCGTCCCCGCCGGGCCGCCGCTCCATGATGGAGGCCGCGCGTGCCTGAGCAGGCTATGGCCGAGATGACCTACAAGGATCGGCTCAAGGTCGACCTGTTCCCGACCATCTGGTGCCCGGGCTGCGGGATCGGCACGATCATGATGCAGCTGGCCATGACGCTCGACGAGTTGGGCCTGGACGAGCGCAACACGATCATCGTGACCGGCATCGGCTGCACAGGGCGCATGGGCGGCTACCTCAAGCACGAGGCGGTCTACACGCTCCACGGCCGCACTCTGCCGGTGGCCGAGGCGATCAAGACCGTGCGGCCCGAGATGAACGTCATCGTGGTGGCCGGGGATGGGGATACCGCGTCCATCGGTGGCAATCACCTCGTCCACTCGATCCGTCGCAACGCGCCGGTCACGGTGCTGTGCAACAACAACGAGATCTACGGCCTGACCGGCGGCCAGACCGGACCGACCACGCCGACCGGCACCAAGACCCTGAGCTCGCCCGCGGGCAATCCGAACACGCCGATCAACCTGCAGGCCATCGTGCGCTCCAGCCCGCACGCTCTGTACGCCAAGACGACCGTGTATCACCAGATCCACATGCGCAACGCCATCCGCGAGGCGATCGAGTGGCCGGGGTTCAGCTTCGTTGACATCACCAGCCAGTGCATCGAGAACAACGGTCGGCGCATCGGCTTCGACAGCGCGAACGACATGCTCACCTTCTTCCGAAAGACCTACAAGCGCGCGCCGAAGGATGCCGATCACCTCGCCCCGTTCGAGATCGGCATCGTCTACCCGGCGGACCATCCCTCGCGCAACGGGCACGTATCGGCGCCGGCTGCAACGGCGGCACCGGATACGCAGGTCGAGCCGGCAGGTTCCATACCGTCGCGGACCGACCCCGAACCGAAGGCGGCGCCTCCAACCGATGACGAGAAGGCGCGTCGCCGGGCCGAATCGGTCGCGCGGGCGGCCCTGATGGCGAAGCTGCCCGCCGACATGAAGCTGCGTGTCGCCAGGCGTGAGATAAGCCTGGAGGACGCGATGCGCGAGGCCGGGGTGGATCCGGAATGACCACGCGGATCGCCCTCGACGGCGTGGGTGGCCAGGGAGTCCGAGTCATCGCCGGGATCATGGGCAACCTGCTGGCGCGCATGGGCAAGCAGGTCACGATCCTGTTCGATTATGACTCGAGCGTTCGCGGCAGCATGAGCGACGCCTTCCTCATCTTCGACGATGAACCGATCGCCAACCCGGTCGTCGAGGAGGCGGACATCATGCTCAAGCTGGCCGATAAGGGCCACATGCGCATCCATGGCCACAAGATCGTCGCCGATCTCGGCCTGGACGTGCCCGGTGCCGAGCAGATACCCTTCGCCTCGCTCGGCTCGCAGCAGTTCGGCAAGGAGCTGTTCGGCAACATGATCGCGCTGGGCCGGCTGCTTCGGCTGGCGGAGATCGAGTTCGACGAGACGGCGATTCGCGAGTCGTTGCCGCGCCGTTTCGTTGACGAGAACCTTGCCGCCATCCGGTTCGGGTACGACCTGGAGCCCGATGACATCGCGCGCCTGGCAGCCGAGGCGCCACCGTCGCGGTTCCAGATGAACGCTGCCGCCACGGCCCCGGATCGCCGTGCGGTGGGCGGGGGATTGGACGCTTCGGACCTGCCGGTAGAGGTTGCCGAGACCGGCTGAGGGCAGCTCCGGTGGGGCCGAGGTGTGCTGTGGGGGCATGTAGTCGCCAGTCACGCGTGCCCTCGGCTCGTGCTCGGCTTGTGCCTGGTCGTGGACTTGCCGGTCCGGCACACATCGGCGAGCCGCGCGTGGCCTCGACTTGCACGCAGCCGCGGACTTGCCGCCACGGCACGCATCGGCCAGGCAGGCAGGGTCAGTGGTCGTCTGCTTGGCGCTCCTGTGCCCCGGCCGCACTTCATGGCCGGGCAGCGCTGCCTTCCGGACCTTGCGCAGGTGCCAGGTTATCCGATGCGTGCCCACCTGGCACACCGCCCGGGACCAGCGCCAAGGGAGATGCCGTGCTTGGCCGATGCATGCCTGCGGGGCACGCGCGGCGGGATCGGGACACCGAACCGGGCAGCGGGCGGACCGAAGCCAGCATGGCTGAGGAACCGTGTCCGGCGGTAAGATCGAGTCCATGCAAACAGGACCCGTTGCACGCTTGGGGCTCGACGTCGTGCGCCGTGCGCCGAAGGTGCTGCTGCACGACCACCTCGACGGGGGGTTGCGGCCGCAGACTGTCATCGAGTTGGCGGCCGAGGCGGGCTACCGTGATCTGCCCACCACCGACCCGGACGAGCTGGGACGCTGGTTCACCTTGGGCGCCGACCGCAAGTCGCTCGAGCTGTACCTCGACGGCTTCCGCCACACGGTTGCGGTCATGCAGACCCGCGACGCCATCGAGCGGGTGGCCGCCGAGTGCGCGGAGGACCTGGCGGCCGATGGCGTCGTATACGCCGAGGTCCGCATGGCGCCCGAGCTGCTGACCGATGGCGGCCTGTCACTCGACGAGGTGACCGATGCCATGGTCTCCGGCTTCCGCCGCGGTACGGCCGGCCGGCCGATCACGATCGGGCTGATCATCACCGCCATGCGCCAGGCGGCGCGATCGGTCGAGATCGCGGAGCTGGCCGTGCGTCATCGGGACGCCGGGGTGGTCGGCTTCGACATCGCCGGGCCCGAGGCCGGCTACCCGCCGACGCGTCACCTCGACGCGTTCAACCTGATCGCGCACGAGAACTTCCACTTCACCATCCACGCCGGCGAGGGATTCGGCCTGCCGAGCATCTGGGAGGCGCTGCAGTGGTGCGGTGCGGAGCGGCTCGGGCACGGCGTGCGGATCGTGGACGACATCAGCGTGGCGCCCGACGGGCGGGTGACGCTTGGCCGGCTGGCCGCGTTCGTTCGCGATCGGCGCGTGCCGCTCGAGATGTGCCCGACGTCCAACGTCCACACCGGGGCCGCGTCGGGCATCGAGGA
>JADLBB010000133.1 GCA_020848055.1 Chloroflexota bacterium
CGCCCTGTTCGAGCTCAAGCGCCGGCCGGCCGACAGGCGGATCCCGATGCTCGTCGCCGACCTCGTCCAGGCAATGGCGGCGGGATGGCTCGCCGACGACCGAGCCTGGCGCCTGGCCGACCGGTTCTGGCCCGGCGCGCTGACCATGGTGCTCCCCGCCGCAGGTGGCTCCGGCACGCAGGCGTTTCGCGCCCCGGACCACCCGGTGGCCCTGGCACTGATCCGCGCGGCCGGTCCCATCCTTGCGACCAGTGCCAATGTCTCCGACCAGCCCGACACCCTCGGTGCTGACGAGGTCCTCGTCGCGTTCGCAACCGACCCCGACGGCCTGGCGGCCGTGGTCGACGGTGGCGCTGTTCGGGGTGGAATGGCCTCCACCGTGCTCGACCTGTCGGTCACGCCGGCCCGGGTCCTTCGCGAAGGACCGATCACCGCGGCGCAGCTTGCCGAGGTGATCGAGTTGGCGCGGGTCTAGCGGCCTACACTGGGGCGATCATGCGCGTCGCCATCGGCTCCGATCATGCGGGGTTCGCCCTCAAGGGCGAACTGTGCACGCTGCTCGACGAGCTGCGCATCGAGTACCGCGACTTCGGCACCTTCAGCACCGATCCGGTCGACTATCCCGACTTCATAGCACCGGTGGCGCGCGCCGTGGCGCGCGGCGAGTTCGAGAGGGGCGTCGTGCTTGGTGGCAGCGGCACCGGCGAGGCAATCGTGGCCAACAAGATCCGCGGCATCCGCTGCGTCGAGGCCGCCGATCCGGTGACGGCCCGACTCGGGCGCGAGCACAACGATGCCAACGTGTTGTCGATGGGGGCGCGGATCATCGGCACCGAGGTGGCGAGAGCCTGCCTGCGCGCGTTCCTGGACGGCGAGTTCGCCGGCGGACGCCACGTGCCGCGCATCGAGAAGATCGCGCGCATCGAGGCCGAGGAGGCGCGGGGCTGAGCCTCGACCTGTCGCCGGCGGATCGGGCGTTCCTCGACGGTGTCCGGGGCGAGGGCGCGGCGTTCGCCATGCGCCTGGTCGTCCGCGCGGCCGAGGTGTCGGGCGCGACTCGCCTGCTCGGGGTCGTCGGCGCCCATGTCGACTCTTGCCTCTACCACGGACAGGCGTCCATCGATTTCGTCGACCGTCTGATCGCCGGTGAGGCGCGTGTATCGGTGCCGACCACCCTCAACGTCGGTGGCATCGACCTGCTGCACCCCGAGCTGTTCCGCGGTGATCCCGACCTCGCGGCGCACAGCGCGGAGTTGATGGAGCGCTACCGCGCGCTCGGCGCAAGGCCGACCTACACCTGCGCCCCGTACCAGCTGCCCGATGCCCGTCCGTCACTCGGGCAGCACGTGGCGTGGGGCGAGTCGAACGCCATCGCCTTTGCCAACAGCGTGCTCGGCGCCCGCACCAACCGCTACGGCGACTTCATCGACATCGCCGCGGCGATCACCGGTCGCGTCCCCGATGTCGGCCTGCATCGCGACGAAGCTCGCCGGGCGACCTTCATCCTGCGGCTGGCCGACGACGTCCCGGCCCCCCTGCGCGACGACGACTCCCTGTTCGGCGTGCTGGGCATCGTGCTGGGGCGACGGGCCGGGTCGGCCGTGGCGGCGATCGATGGCCTGCCAGCGGAGCAGTCCGAGGATCGCCTGAAGGCGCTCGCCGCAGCGGCCGCCTCGTCTGGAGCGGTGGCCATGTTCCACGTGATCGGCTCCACGCCAGAGGCATCGTCGGTCGATCCGGACCTGCCGGTGGAGGAGGTCACCTTCGCCGAGCTGCGATCGGCCAGGCGGGAGCTCTCGACCGGGCTGGACCGACCGCTGTCGGCGGTGTCACTGGGCACGCCGCACGCGTCGATGGCCCAGCTGCGCCGGTACGCCGAGCTGCTGGGCGGCGCGGCGGTTCACCCCGAGGTCGAATGCCTCGTCTCCACCGGCCGCGACGTGCTGGCCGAGGCGGAGGCGGAGGGGGTGGCTGGGACGCTGCGCCGTGCCGGCGTCGAGCTGCTGACCGATACCTGCAGCTACATCGCCCCGATCCTGCGCCCGCACGACGGCATGGTCATGACCGATTCGGGCAAATGGGCCTACTACGCGCCGGGCAACATCGGGACCCGCGTCGTTTACGCCACGGCGGCCGAGTGCCTGGACTCCGCCGTCGCGGGTCGCGTGATGCGCCACGACGGCGCGTGGGGCGCGGAATGGAGCACCGCATGACTCGTGGTCGTGCCGTGGTCCTGGACGAGCCGTTGAGCCTGTGGGGCGGCATGGACCCCGCGACGGGCGTGGTGATCGACGCGCATCACCCGCAGCGCGGGGTCAGCCTGTCCGGGCGCGTGGTGGTCATGCCGGCCGGGCGCGGTTCTTCGTCGAGTGCCTCGGTGCTGGCCGAGGCGGTCCGTGCCGGCGCGGCGCCGGCTGCCTTCGTCCTGGGTGAGCCCGACCTCATCCTCGCGATCGGCGCGGCTGTTGCGGCTGAGCTCTATGGCGCGGCTCCGCCAATCGTCGTCGACCGGTGCCTGCCGGCGGCCATCCGCGATGGCGAAGACGTCGAAGTGGTCGGCGCGACCTGGAGGTTGGTTGGCTCGACCGACGGTCAGAACGGCTGAGCCATCATCAGCCACAGCATGGCGACGAAGCCGCCGAGTCCCAGGGTCGCCAGCGGCACCGGGTTCCACGCCGCAATCAGCGTCCGCAGCTGATCCAGGTCCTCGGCACCGGGACCATTGCGCGTGGGGAGCCCGGCCGCGGAGCGCATCTTCGACAGCGGGATGGTTCCCATCGGCGTCATGAGGCCGCCGACGACTACCAGCAGCCCCAGCGAGATCCATATCCAGAGCCGATCCCAGTGCGCGCCCATGAAGCCGGCGGCGATGCCGCTCAGCAGGCCCAACAGGATGGCCGCGATGGCGGCGGTCCCGAGCGAGGACTGCGACAGGTCGAGCATGGCGCGCACGCGCTGCACGTCCGTCTCGCCGCGGATGGCGAACGCCACGGCCATCGAGACGCCGTGGGCGATGAAGAACGCGAGGATGGCTGCCGCGTGAATGAAGACCACCCAGGGGTACCATTCCATCGGTTCGGCCTCCGCTGCCCCCTCGATTATCGAAGCCATTATCGGCTCCGATGCAATCCATCGGGCGCCTGCGCTCCTGTCGGTGGACCGACGGGGGGCGGAAGCGCTCGCGTCGCGAACTTGAGGCAACAACGTGAGCCGCGCTAGAACTCACCCGACCCATTACACTGGCTGCCATGGACCCATGGGCACCGCTTCAGACGGCCGACCCGGAGATCTGGCAGGTGGTGCTCGACGAGGGCGCCCGGGCGCGTTCGCACCTGGAGCTCATCGCCTCGGAGAACTACCCGAGCCTGGCCGTGCTGCAGGCCATGGGCAGCATCCTCACCGCCAAGTACGCCGAGGGGTATCCGGGCCGTCGCTACTACGGCGGCTGCGAGGTCGTGGACGTGGCCGAGGACCTGGCGCGCGACCGGGCGCGCGAGTTGTTCGGGGCCGAGCATGTCAACGTCCAGCCCCACGCCGGCGCCCAGGCCAACATGGCGGTCTACCACGCCCTGCTCGAGCGCGGCGACACGGTGCTGGGGCTCAGCCTGGACCAGGGCGGACACCTGACTCACGGGTCACCGGTCAACTTCTCCGGCCAGTACTACAACTTCGTCGCTTACCACGTCGACCGCGAGACGCACCGCGTGGACATGGACGAGGTGAGGGCTCTTGCCCGCGAGCACCGGCCGCGCATGATCGTCACCGGTGCCACGGCCTACCCGCGGCTGTGGGACTTCGCCGCCTTCCGCGAGATCGCCGACGAGGTCGGTGCGCTGCACATGTGCGACATGGCCCACTTCGCCGGGCTGGTGGCGGCCGGCATCCACCCCTCGCCGGTGCCGTACTGCGACGTGGTGACCACCACCACCCATAAGACGCTGCGCGGCCCCCGAGGCGGCATGATCCTGTCGCGTTCCGAGCACGCGAAGGCGATCGACAAGAGCGTCTTCCCCGGCATCCAGGGCGGCCCGCTGATGCACGTCGTCGCCGCCAAGGCGGTCGCCTTCCGCGAGGCGGCCACCGATGCGTTCCGTGCCGACCAGCGGGCGACGGTGGACAACGCCCGGGCCCTGGCGGCGCGCCTGGCCGAGCGCGGCGCGACCATCATCTCCGGCGGCACCGACAACCACCTGATGCTGGTGGACGTGCGCCCGTTGGGCGTCAACGGCAAGGAGGCCGACGCGGCGCTGGGCGAGGTCCGCATCACGGTCAACAAGAACACCATCCCCTACGACCCGGAGAAGCCGATGATCGGCTCGGGCATCCGCGTCGGCACGCCCGCGGTGACCTCGCGCGGCATGCGCTCCGCCGAGATGCGCGACATCGGCGACCTGATCATCGACGGGGTGGCCGCCCGTGGTAACGCGGCCGCGCAGGAATCGGTCCGGGCCCGGGTGGCGGCCGTCACGGACCGGTTTCCGGTCCCCGGCCTGCCCGAGACGGTCGCGGCACCGGCCTGAGCACGTTCCGCGCGCCTCGGCTATACTCGCCGCGTCCGACCCCGCCGGGAGTCGAGCAGCAGACCGCCATGTCCGGAGAACGGCCGCGCTTCGAGCCGGGAT
Organism: Chloroflexota bacterium; assembly: GCA_020848055.1. GTDB lineage: Bacteria > Chloroflexota > Limnocylindria > QHBO01 > QHBO01 > JACDBZ01. The sequence continues at coordinate 4,623 of JADLBB010000133.1, forward strand.
TGGTACTCGCCCAGGTCAGCATGAGAGTGATCGTGCCGATGCTGGGCGGTGCGATCCTCGGCCTCGTGGCAGACGCCATGGCCCGGACGTCACCGCAGTTCGTGCTGATCGGCCTGGCGGGTGGGACCCTCGTCTCGATCGTGTGGTTGCGCGGCTTCATCGTGTCGAACGCCGAACGGATTCGACAGCAGGACGCCAGCGCCGCGGCAGGATCCGAACGAGGCGAACATGAGCACACGACAACCGAACGGCCCTGACCGCCGGCCCCGGCCCGATGACGCTCCACGCAACTGGGGGCTCGTCCTCGACCTGGGCATGCGGCTGGGGCTGTCGGTCATCATCGGGATCCTGGCCGGCGTCGTGATCGATGGCTGGGCGGGCACGAGGCCGCTGTTCACCCTGCTCGGGGTGGTCGTCGGCGTCGGGGCGGCGATGTACTCGATCTGGGACGTCGCCCGCGACTCGATGAGGCCGCGCTAGCACGCAACGAAGAGGACTCCCTTGCCAGAGGAAGCAGGCGAACACGGCGAGAGCCTGATCCACGTCGCGATCAAGGCCGAGAAGCTGTTCGACCTCGGCCCGATCGCGGTCACCAACAGCATGGTCGGAACGCTGATCGCGACCGTCGTGCTGGCCTGGCTGGCCTGGTGGGCGACGCGCAACGCGACCGTGGTGCCCGGACGGCTGCAGGGCTTCCTGGAGTTCGGCGTCGACTTCATGGCCGGGGTCGTGCGCGGCCAGCACGCCACCCGCTGGCGGGCCATCCTGGCACCGGTGCTGACCATCTTCCTGCTGGTCCTGTTCGCCAACTACGTGGGCCTGCTCCCGGGCGTAGGCACGATCGCGGTCAACGTCGTCTCCGACGGCCACACCACCTCGGTGCCGATGATCCGCCCCGCCTCCGCCGATCTCAACTTCACCCTGGCGCTGGCGCTCATCGCCTTTGTCCTGTTCGTCAGCTGGGGCATCCGCGCCAACGGGCTGCGCGGCTACCTGAAGGAGACGTTCATCGCCAACCCGCCGTACATGACGCCGCTGATGACGCCGATTCACATCGTCAGCGAGTTGAGCCGCATCATCAGCCTGTCGATGCGACTCTTCGGCAACATATTCGCCGGCGAGATCCTGCTGGCGGTCATGCTGGCGCTGACGTTCGTGGTCGTGCCCACCGTGTTCCTGGGGCTCGAGCTGATCTTCGGAGCGGTCCAGGCCCTGGTGTTCGCGCTGCTGACGCTGACCTACATCACGCTGGCCACGGCCGGCCACGGCGGCGGGCACGACGAACCCGGTGACACGCCACATCACGACGCGGACGATGCCGCCCTGGGGGCCGGCGCCCACTGACCAATCGCCGGAACGAAACCGGGAAGCTCTCCCCACACGCAGAGCATCAGGAGGAACAAGACACGTGGATCTGACGCAACTGGCAGCCGGACTGGCCATCGGCCTCGGCGCACTCGGCCCCGGCATCGGCCTGGGCCTGGGTGTGAGCAAGGCCATGGAGGCGCTCGGCCGCAATCCCGAGGCATCGGGCGCGATGTTCGTGCCGTACGTGCTGGGCCTGGCCCTCACCGAGGCGGTGGCCATCTACGCGCTCGTCATCGGCCTGCTCATCCTGTTCACCTAGGAAGAACCGCACGTGGAAGCCCTGATCAAGGCGTTCGACGTCAACATCACCGGCCTGATCTTCCAGGTCATCAACTTCCTTCTGCTCCTGTACCTGCTGAACAGGTTCATGTTCAAGCCGCTGCTGGAGCGCATGGACGAGCGATCGACCAAGATCGCCCGTGGCCTGGAGGACGCGGAGGCCGCGGCGCGAGACCGCGAGCTGGCTCGAGCCGAGCGCGAGGCCGCGCTGAGCGACGCGCGCAGGGAGGCGGCCGAGATGCTGGCCAGCGCCAACAAGATCGCCGCCGATACGCGCGACGAGATACTCGCGAAGGCGCGCGCCGAGGCCGAAGGGGTCACCGCTCGCGCCACCGAGGAGATTGGCGCGGAGAAGGAGAGGGCGATGGCCGAGCTGCGCGCCTCGGTCGCCGACCTGGCCCTGGCGGCCGCGGGCAAGGTGGTGCGCGCCCAGATGGACGGACCCACCCAGCGCCGGCTGGTGGAGGAGTTCCTGGCCGAGGCGCCGGCCGGCGGCAGGGCCGGGGCGGAGCGCAACTGACCGATGGCCCGACGTGACACCGCGGCCCGACGCTACGCGGAGGCAGGATTCGGAACCGCGCGCGACAAGCGCGCGATCGACGCGTGGGAGCGCGACCTGGCGCGCCTGCGTGCCCTGCTGGGCGACGCCGACCTGCACGCGCTCGTCACCAACCCGGCCGTGCCGTACGCCGACAAGGAGCGCGTCCTGCGCCGCGTGGCGGGCACCGTCACGCCCGAGGCGCTCAACCTGGTGCTGCTGATGGTGCGCCGCGGCCGTCCCGGCACCGTACCGGCCATGGTCGAGCACTTTGTGTCGCTGGTGCGCGCGCATCGCGGCGTGGTCCGGGCCGAGGTGCGCACGGCGCTGCCGCTCGACGAGGCACAGGCCGCGGACCTCGTCGCCCGACTGGCCGGTATGGCCGGCGGGAACGTTGAGATCAACCAGGTCGTGGACGCCTCTCTGATCGGCGGGATCACCGTCCGCATCGGCGACCGGCTCTACGACGCCAGCGTGCGCAACCGCCTCGAGCGGCTGCGAGCGCGACTGACCGCCGTCTAGGCGAACCAGACCAACGAGGAAGAGGAACCGATGGCGATCAGATCAGACGAGATCACGTCGATCATTCGCAGCGAGATCAGCGAGTTCGACGCGAGGGCCGACGTCTCCGGCGTGGGAACCATCGTCGAGGTGGGCGACGGCATCGCCCAGGTTTACGGGCTGACCGGCGCCCTGGCGCAGGAGCTGCTGGACTTCGGCAACGGCATCATGGGCATGGCCTTCAACCTGGAGGAGGAGACGGTTGGCGCCCTGATCCTGGGCGACTACACCGGCCTCAAGGAGGGCGACCAGGTCCGCACCACCGGTCGCATCGTCGAGGTGCCGGTGGGCGACGCGCTCATCGGTCGGGTCGTGAACCCGCTCGGTGAGCCGATCGACGGCAAGGGCCCCATCGAGACCGACCGGACGCGGCCGATCGAGCGCATCGCGCCGGGCGTCATCGTGCGCCAGCCGGTGGTTACGCCGGTGCAGACCGGCATCAAGGCCATCGACTCCATGATCCCGATCGGCCGAGGCCAGCGCGAGCTGATCATCGGCGACCGCCAGACCGGCAAGACCGCCATCGCGGTGGACACCATCATCAACCAGCGCGGGCAGGACCTGATCTGCATCTACGTCGCCATCGGCCAGAAGCAGTCGACCGTGGCCCAGGTGGTCGCCCAGCTCGAGGAGGCCGGCGCCATGGCCTGGACGATCGTGGTCTCGGCGGGGGCATCGGACCCGGCGCCGCTCCAGTTCCTGGCGCCGTACGCCGGCGTGGCCATGGGCGAGGAGTTCCTCGACAACGGCCGCGACGCGCTGTGCGTGTACGACGACCTGTCCAAGCACGCCTGGGCCTACCGCCAGGTCTCATTGCTGATGCGCCGCCCGCCGGGCCGCGAGGCCTACCCCGGCGACATCTTCTACGCCCACTCGCGCCTGCTGGAGCGCGCCGCGCGCCTGAACGAGGCCAACGGCGGCGGCTCGCTGACGGCCCTGCCGATCATCGAGACCCAGGCCGGCGACGTCTCGGCATACATCCCGACCAACGTCATCAGCATCACCGACGGCCAGATCTTCCTGCAGACCGACCTGTTCAACCAGGGCCAACGCCCGGCGGTCAACGCCGGTATCAGCGTGTCGCGCGTGGGAGGCAACGCCCAGATCAAGGCCATGCGCCAGGTGGCCGGCAAGCTGCGCCTGGACCTGGCCCAGTACCGCGAGCTGGCGGCCTTCGCGCAGTTCGCGTCGGACCTCGACAAGGCGACGCGCGACCAGTTGACGCGTGGCCGCGCGCTGACCGAGATCCTCAAGCAGCCGCAGTTCGAGCCACTTCCGGTCGAGAAGCAGGTGGCCATCATCTGGGCCGCCACCAACGGCCACCTCGACGACGTGCCGCCCGAAAGGATCGGCGAGTTCGAGGCGGGGTTCTACGGCTTCCTGGCCGCCGAGTACGCCGACCTGCTGCCGGCCATCGCGCGCGACAAAGCGCTCGGCGACGAGACGCTGGCCACGCTCGAAGTGGCGGTGGCCGCTTACCGGCGCACCGCCGGCTTCGGGACGCCTGCCACGCCGGAGGCAACGGCCTGACCGATGGCAAGCCTGAAGGACATCCGCGGCAGGATCGGATCGGTCCGCAACATCGCCCAGATCACGCGGGCGATGGAGATGGTGGCCGCCTCGCGCATGAAGCGCGCGCAGGACGCCATCATCGCGGCGCGGCCGTACTCCGACCGCATGCGCGATGTCCTGGGCCGCGTGTCGGCCGTGGTGGGCGAGGAGGTGCATCCACTCCTGGCCCGACGCCCGGTTCGTCGCATGGGCCTGGTGGTGATCACCACCGACCGCGGACTGGTGGGAGCCCTGAATGCCAACGCCATTCGCGCCGTGCTGCGCCTGGTGGCCGAGCTCGCCGAGGGGCCGGAGGCACCCGAGATCGAGTTGATCACCGTCGGGCGCAAGGGCCGCGATGCCCTGCGCCGCAGCGGCCTGCCCATCGCCGCTCACTTCGCTCAGCTGGGCACCAGGCCGGCCTTCGGCGACGTCACCGCCCTGACGCGCCTGGTGGTCGACGACTTCCTGAGCGGCCGGTACGACCAGATCGACCTGGTGTACAGCAGCTTCGTGAGCACGCTGGTGCAGCGCCCGGAGGTTCACCGGCTGCTGCCGATCGCCTCGCCGGCCCAGGAGTCGGGCGAGGAGGAGAACGACGAATACCTGTTCGAGCCATCGCCGGAGGCGGTGTTGAGCCACCTGCTGCCGCACTACGTGGCGGTTGACGTTTATCGCGCCGTGCTCGAGAACAACGCCTCTGAGCAGAGCGCCCAGATGATCGCCATGCGCAACGCGACCGACAACGCGCATGAGCTCATCGGCGACCTGACACTTGTCTACAACAAGACCCGACAGGCAACCATCACCCGCGAGATGATCGAGATCGCCTCCGGGGCCGAGGCCCTGGCTGGCTGACGGAACGAAGGAGAACCGATTAGGAATGGCGACCGGAACAGTGATCCAGATCACGGGCCCCGTGATCGATGTCGAGTTCCCTCCCGGCGACCTGCCGGCCATCTACAACGCGCTCGAGATCCCGCGCGCCGATGAGGGCGCGCCGCTGGTGGTCGAGGTGCAGCAGCACCTCGGCAACAACTGGGTGCGTGCCGTGGCCATGTCGTCCACCGATGGACTTGCCCGCGGCCTGCGGGTGACCGATACCGGCGCCCCGATCAGCGTGCCGGTGGGCGAGGCCACGCTCGGCCGCGTGTTCGACGTGCTGGGCCACGCCATCGACAACAAGGGCCCGGTCGAGGCCGGCCAGACGTTCCCGATCCACCGCGACCCGCCGGCGTTCGACGAGATGGAGACCGAGGCCCAGGTCTTCGAGACCGGCATCAAGGTCATCGACCTGATCGCGCCCTTCAAGCGCGGCGGCAAGGTCGGCGTCTTCGGCGGAGCCGGGGTGGGCAAGACGGTCATCATCCAGGAGCTGATCCGCAACATCGCGGCCGAGCACTCCGGCTACTCGGTCTTCGCCGGGGTCGGCGAGCGCTCGCGCGAGGGCAACGACCTGATCGGCGAGATGACCGAGTCTGGCGTCATCGACAAGACCGTCATGGTCTTCGGCCAGATGAACGAGCCGCCCGGCGCCCGCCAACGGGTGGGCCTGACCGCGCTGGCCATGGCCGAGTACTTCCGCGACGTCGAGGGCCGCGACATCCTGCTGTTCATCGACAACATCTTCCGCTTCACCCAGGCCGGCTCCGAGGTCTCGGCCCTGCTGGGCCGCATGCCGTCGGCAGTGGGCTACCAGCCGACCCTGGCGACCGAGATGGGCGACCTGCAGGAACGCATCACCTCGACCAAGAAGGGCGCCATCACCTCGTTGCAGGCCATCTTCGTGCCGGCCGACGACTACACCGACCCGGCGCCGGCCACCACCTTCGGCCACCTCGACTCGACCGTGCGCCTGGAACGCTCGATCGTGGAGCTGGGCATCTACCCCGCGGTGGACCCGCTGACCTCGACCTCGACCGTGCTCGACCCGCGGGTGGTGGGGCAGGAGCACTTCGACGTGGCGCGCGAGGTGCAGCGCACGCTGCAGCGCTACAAGGACCTGCAGGACATCATCGCCATCCTGGGCATGGACGAACTGTCCGAGGACGACAAGGTCGCGGTGGCCCGCGCCCGCCGCCTGCAGCGCTACATGTCGCAGCCCTTCTTCGTGGGCGAGAAGTTCACAGGGCGCCCTGGCAAGTACGTCGAGCGCGCCGAGACCGTGCGTGGCGCGAAGGAGATCCTCGACGGCAAGCACGACGGGCTGCCCGAGCAGGCCTTCTTCATGGCCGGCCCGATCGAGGACGTGGTCGCCAACGCGGAGGCCATGAGCTGACCCATGCCGCTCCAGCTCGACATCGTCTCGCCCGAGCGCCTGGCCTTCACCGACGAGGTGGACGAGGTCATCCTGCCCGGGATCGACGGCCAGCTGGGCATCCTGCCGCATCACACGCGGCTCATCACCGCGCTGGGCATCGGTGAGCTGCGCATCCGCAAGGGCGGCACCGAGCAGTCGATGCTGATCAGCGGCGGCTTCGTCGAGGTGCGCTCGGACCGGGTGGTCGTGATGGCCGACCTGGCGGAGCATTCGGCGGAGATCGACGAGGCCCGCGCCATCGAGGCGCGCAAGCAGGCCGAGGCGGACGTGGAGTCGGCACGCGACCCGGTCGACCTGGCCCGCGTGCGCGCGGCACTGCAGACCGCGCTCATGCGCGAGCGGATCGCGACGCGTCGCCGATCTCGGGGCTGACCGCGCATGCTGGCCTGCGACCAATGCGGCACGCGCATGCCGCAGTTGCCGGTGCGCATCGAGGTCGTGCGCGAGACCGGCCCGCTCGGGGCGCCGGATGCGCCCGCGCACGGTGAGACCGTGAACTTCACGCGACCGTATCGGTTCTGCTCAGCCGATCACCTCTACGCCTGGGCGCGCGAGGCGCACATGATGATCTGCAATCGGATGCCCACGCCGTTCGAGGCGGGCATGCAGCCGTACCTGCCCAGCCGTCACATGGGCGGCCGCGTCGGCCTGTGCGACGGGCATCACACCGGCCCCCACGAGTGGAAGGAAGCCTGGCCCGGCTGAAACGCCGGTCACCGCGCCGGTCGTCAGGGATGTCCAGCCACTAGACTCGGGAGCCAGATGCAGAAGTTCGTCGTCACCGGCGGCGTGCCGCTGTCCGGCAAGGTCCAGATCGCCGGCGCCAAGAACGCCGTGCTCAAGATGATGGCAGCTGCGGCGCTGACCGACGAGCCGGTCACCCTGCGCAACGTCCCGCGCATCAGCGACGTGAAGATCATGCGCGAGGTCATGTCCGACATCGGCTTCGAGGTGCGTCGCGCCGATGGCGACCTGATGGAGATCACCGCGGCGCGGGCCACGTGGCCGTTCATCCCGCTCGAGGCGGCGCGACGGATGCGGGCCAGTTTCATCCTGCTCGGACCGATGCTGGCGCGCTTCGGCCGGGTCATCCTGCCCAATCCCGGCGGCGACCGCATAGGCCGGCGGCCGGTGGACCTGCACGTGGCGGCGCTCGAGCAGATGGGCGCCGAGATCTCGTACCGCAACGGCTATTACTACGCGGCAGCGCCGGCCGATGGCCTGCGTGGCGCACGGATCGCGTTCCCGACCGTCACGGTCATGGGCACCGAGAACGTGGTGCTGGCCGCGGTACTGGCGCGCGGGACGACCATCGTCGACAACGCCGCGCTCGAGCCGGAGGTTGACGACCTGCTCGCCATGCTGCGGTCGATGGGCGCGCGGATCGAGCGCACCGCCGAGCGCCGGATCGAGATAGAGGGCGTCGAGCGCCTGGGCGGAACGGCGCACACCGTGCTGGGCGATCGGTTGGAGGCGGCCACCTTCGCGATCGCCGCCGCGGTCACCGGCGGCGAGGTCATGCTGCGCGGGATCGATCCGACGCACCTCGGCTCGTTCCGCGAGGCGTGCGGGCGCATCGGGCTGTCATTCGAACCAGGCGCGGACGGCCTGCGCGTCCTGGCCCTCGACCGTGAGCTGCGCGCCACCGATGTCGAGACCGCGCCGTACCCCGGCTTCGCCACCGACTACCAGGCACCGGTGTCGGTGCTGCTGACACAGGCGGCCGGCACCTCGACCATCCACGAGACCATCTTCGAGGACCGCATGGATCATCTGCGCGAACTGGCGCGCATGGGCGCCGCGATCGAACAGGTGGACGAGCGCACGGCCCGCATCACCGGCCCGGCCCGGCTGCACGGCGCCGAGGTCGTCATCCCCGACCTGCGTGCCGGGGCGACCCTGGTCCTGGCCGCGCTGGTGGCCGACGGGACGAGCGTCATCGACGGCGTCGAACACGTGGACCGCGGCTACGAGCAGATCGAGGCCAAGCTCGTGGCGCTCGGCGCGCGGATCAGTCGGATCGAGGCCTGACCGCCGGCGGGTTGGTCAACCGTGCCAGACGTCGTAGGCCTCGCCCACGACCGTCTCGAAGCGCAGGCCCATCAGAACCACGCCCGCGAATCCGACCTCGCGCGCCCGCGATGCGGCATCTTTCGCCGCGCGCCAGCCACGGGCGCGCGCGCCGGCCTCGTCCAGGCCGGCAAGCTCGGCGCGGAGTGCGTCGGAGGCCGGGATGGCCCCCACCGATGCCAGCCGGCGCTCCCAGCGAGCGGAGACCGGGGGCGAGATCTCCAGGTAGACCGGCGGGTCGTCGGGACTCATTCCCAACC